>PBCP01000010.1 GCA_002717145.1 Planctomycetaceae bacterium
TCAAAAAGATCCGGGTGCGGATCTCCTGTCTGAGTAAGCGTATCCAGTAATTCCGCTATGTAATAACCTGCATATAAGTGAGGCAAACTACGTGTCGCTGCTCGAAAACGACGCTGTAGCTTTGCTTCAGTCAGTAAATCCAGGGAATCCGTGGATTTGTGGATGAAGACTATTCGAGAAATGGTTAACAGGTCAATAGCAGACTCGAAGGGGCTTTTCGGACGTCTGGCTCCTTTTACCATGGCTCCGATCTTCCCAAAATCCCGTGTAAACATCGTAGCAATACAACTGGATTCACTGAATTCAACAATGCGGATCATGATCGCATCTGTCTTTTCACTCGCCATGATTGCTATTACCTCAGCCCTGTCAAATTCAGACTTCGCTTACCAGTGTCAAACGAACTCGTTCAATGCGCCTTTTCGTCGCTTCGATGACCTCTATGCAGGTACCCGCCACCTCGATTTGGTCACCTATTTCAGGTATATAGCCTAATTGATGGATAACCAAACCGGCGACCGTATCAACTTCATCGCTCTCGGGCAACTGCATTCCCAGCATCCCATTGATTGCATCGATATGAGCTCTTCCCAGTGCTTCAATAGTTTGATCCGGCAAGACAAATATTTCTTCCGGTAAATCATCATCCTCATCAATGATTTCACCTACGATCTCCTCGAGTGCATCTTCGATTGTCACAAGTCCCACGACAGCATTAAATTCATCAACAACCAGAGCTAGGTGAATACGATCCTTTTGAAATCCTCGTAACAGTTCATCGACTGCCTTGGATGCCGGCACAAATTCAGCCGGTCGTAAGAGTTCGTCCACGGTCGTTACCTCTGCCACACCGGGCTTTGCAAAAACCGTCAGCAAATCTTTAACGTAGAGAATCCCCACACAATGATCGAGAGATTGATCGTATACAGGAATTCGGGTTCGACGCACGCGCTCAAACAGCTCGAGGACATCGGACCAGTTTGAATCTATCGGCAACGCATCGATTTCGCTACGCGGAGTCATAATGTCGCGAACATCAACATCGTCCAGTTCCATCACCCCTTCGATCATGTCCCACTCGTCTTCTTCCAACAATCCATCCCGCATTCCAGCCGTGACGATCGACCGAATTTCATCTTCCAATGCTTCTCCCTCGTCGTCATCGGTCCGTTCCCTGCCTGATAAACGCCAGACCAACTCACCTACCAATCCAACACCGAGAGTGAAAGGAGCCATCAGCCAAGTCAGAGCCACCCAAAACGGCCATGTATGATAAATAATCTGAGATGACCAGACTCTAACCAGAGCACGTGGCAGCCATACACCTAAGATCAATAACCCAACAGCAATCGTGATGACGGAAATCCACACCTGAGTGGATATCAAATTCCCGTCACTATCGGGCATCCCTACTTCCAACAACCGCCACATCACTCCAGCCGGAGCTTCAGCTAAACCGGATTCAGGACTTGCAATGACAGTCAACGCCAAACTGACCATGGCAAAACTACCTGCCAGTGCGACTAAAGTTTCGGATGCCAGAGAAATCTTTTGGTATCGGGCTCGAACCAAATTGAAGAATTCCGCATTGCCCTGCTGACGACAATAGCGTTTCAAATCCGATCTCGAATAATCGTCGAAAATTTTCGAACCTATGGCGCCAATCGCAACCAACACGATTGCCACCCAGGACAAAAAAACCAATGTGCTTACTGAAAGCACGATACAACACACCCCTCAGTCAAGGAACAACAATTCAAGACAGTGTCATTATAAAGAAGATGCAAGAAAAGAAGCACTTCCATTAACGCATTTATTCAACCGGATCCATTCGATGCTCGATTCCAAACCGCGCTAAGTGCCGTCGCTCTGCCTGCTGCATTTCTACTTTGGCTTGCGGATCTTTGTCGTTATACCCAACCAGATGCAGGCAACCATGAATCACATACAACAGAAGCTCATGTTTCCAGTCCCAATCATAATCCTCGGCCAACTCAACTGCTGTATCGACACTAACGATTATTTCTCCTTCAAGATGCTCTTCCCGACGTTCTAAAACAAAGCTGATTACGTCGGTGGGGTAATCATGACTGAGGTATTGAACATTGAGTTCGTGAATCGTGGGGTCATCGACAATGGCAACACTCACATCGCCACTAACGACGCCGGCTTCTTCGACAACCTGATTCACTGCCAGCTCAATGCGATCAGCATCGATTGGGTATTTAGACTGTTCGTTAGTTATCAAAACAGAAAACAAGGTGGCTATCCCGTATTTAAACCTTGGCAGCAGAAGCCAAACCAAGGATCATTATCCTACGTTGGTCAACTTCTTCGATTCTGCATCTCCTGGGTATTCCACACGTTTATGCAGCAAGGCCAGTAAGGATTTAACAAGCGATTGTTGAATCGTCCTTAGCTCAGACAGGGTCAATCCGCATTCATCAAATTGTCCGTCAAGCAATCGTTTCATCGCCAGCTCATTGACCAGATGTTCAACTCGGGCAGGAGCTGGTTCATCCAGTGTTCGACTAGCACTTTCAGCGGCATCGGCCAACATCATTACGGCAGCTTCTCGCGATTGGGGTTTGGGGCCGGGATATCGATAATCCGATTCTTCCACATCCGTTTCGGCCGTCTTGGCCTGATGATAGAAATACTCTACGAGCGTTGTCCCGTGATGTTGCTCGATCAAGTCAATAAATGACGGTGGCAAATGATGTTTACGGCCGAGGTCAGCTCCGTCCTTTACATGAGAAATAATAACGAGTCGACTCATCGAAGGAAGCAACTGTTCATGACGGTTCTCTTCCTGATTTTCTGCAAAATACTCAGGTTTAAACATTTTACCGATATCATGAAAATAGGCTCCAACGCGGCAGAGAAGCCCGTTCGCTCCAATAGCGTCAGCAGCCGGTTCCGACAACATGCCAACATTCAGCGAATGTGTAAATGTACCGGGAGCACGATTCTTTAATTCCTGCAGTAACGGGTGAGCCGGATCCCCAAGTTCTAACAGACTGATATCAGTCTGAACGCCAAAAATCCATTCAATAATCGGAAGCAAACCGGTCATAAAAAATCCTGCCAGGATGACACAGATTCCATACCAGCCAGCTCCCTGCAGCAGATTAGTGAGGTAATTCACCTCCGAAGCATCTCGATTGAGCAACTGATCCCAGAATTCAAGTCCAGTTGATCCAAAGGTCTGTCCGGCTAATGTACTTACGCCCAGTGTCGTCGCCAGCGTAATGGCTCCAGCTCCCAGCCCGACAGTAATGAGGCGGACACGCGAACGAACACGGCCCATCAACAAGCAGGATGCGGCAACAGCTGAAAAAACGATAATAAACCCTGGCAATGAGTTGCCATTTGCAACAGCCACCACAATTGAAATTGCGGAAGCGACTAACAGGGCCGATTCTCTCCGAAAGGAAATGGAGAGAATCATGGCATACATGGACAGTGGAATGAGCTCTGCACGCCAGGTATCATTGGCCGTCGCTGTCGCCAGAAGTACAACAATCGTAGATAACACTAACAGACGAATCAAACTCGCGGTATCACTGACCACTTTTGGTTCATAAACTGACAAATAGACGCCACACAGAAGAAAGACGGCGACAAACATTCCGAAACTCGCAAAACCAAATCCAAGCAACCGGCTGATTTCTAACATCTGTGTGTTGTATCGAGCTTCGTATTCCTTTCTTAGAAGGGCGATTTCTGCAGACTGTAACGGTTCGCCTACGTCAGCCAACTTTTGACCAGGTTGGTAATTACGAAATTGCTGAGCTACGCTTTCGCGTTCATTTTGCCGACGCTTCATACTTAACGCGTTATCAATCGTCAGTGTGGCTGGAAGGCCTGCTTCACGAATCCAGTTCTCAATAAGTTGAGCGGCGAATTCAATGTCTGCCTGCTCAAAATCCAACGACTGCAATGCTTCATCCAGTACTTCCGGCAAGGTTCGGATAATTTCACTCTGTCGCACCTCAGACACCGCGACGATTACATCTGAAGCATTGTTTTCGCCATTAATTTGTATGGAATCCAGACGACCTTCCTCCTCGGAATGACCTAAGGCTTCCAAAATCCCCTTCGCTTTCCAGGGCCCGTAGATTTCATTCAAAGCATCTTTAAAATCATCTCGCACATTGTCTTCGGCAAACAACAGGCAAAACCGCTGGAAGTCCATTTGGGATTGTTCCAATTGTTGCTGTCCCGATGGAGTGCTCTCCCCGCCAGACGAATCCATATCGGGTGCAAGAAACTTGCCCCAGGTTTGCATCGGCGCGGATTCCCAGGACTCCGCCGCCACTAGTTCATCAACCGCCAGCCCCAGATTCTCCTGTTGCTTTCCAAGTTGGTACGTGTCGTTGTTATAGATACACAACGTCTCAGCCACTGCCCGTCGTTGCTGAACCACTGTTCCAATCTCGTCCTCAACCTTAAAGGGAACAGCTGCCACAATATCGCGTTCGGGAATGTAACCAATGCGGTATTGAAAAGGAGGAGTCCACCCCTGGGTAATACCCCACATTAACAATGCTGCAACCAGGCTCAATAAAATGTGCCCCCAGTTCTTTCCGTTGCGTAATGCTTCAATCACCACTTCGCGCAGCCGCCGCTTTGATAGCTGAAAAGAATCAGCTCGATTTAATCGTGATTTTTTGGAAGAACCGTTCGCCATCGTATTATTCTATTTTTTCGAGTTTTTCGAGACCTTTCCATTCCTTTGATCTGCAGGTTCATAAGCATCGACAATTTCCTGAACCAGTCGGTGACGAACAATATCAGACGCACTTAGCTTTACCGTCTCGACACCATTAATCTTTGCAAGTCGGCGAGTTGCATCCAGTAGACCACTCTTAACATTGGGGGGCAGATCCACCTGAGTGCCGTCTCCTGATACCACTATTTTTGATTTGGTACCCATTCGAGTCAGAAACATCTTCATTTGACTGATGGTCGCGTTTTGGGCTTCATCAAGAATAATGAACGCTTCGTCCAGTGTACGTCCACGCATGTAGGCTAAAGGCACGACTTCAATGATGTCCTTTTCCATGTATTGCTGAATCACATCAAAGTCAATCATGCTGTGAAGAGAATCGAGCAAAGGACGTAGGTAGGGATTAATCTTGGCATGCATATCGCCGGGTAAAAATCCCAGACTTTCACCTGCTTCAACTGCCGGGCGTACTAAGACAATTTTTCGGATGAGATTGTGCTTCAAGGCTTCGACAGCCAACGCGACAGCCAAAAATGTTTTGCCGGTTCCTGCAGGACCTAATGCAAACACGAGATCGTTCTGGCGGATAGCACTGATGTACCGGGCCTGACCGGCCGTCCGGGGAACAATCGGCTGACTGGAAGTCATCACATCGATCTCAGTATCCATGAATTCCCCAAAGACACCGGTCACACGATCAACGACTCGCTTTGCTTCGTCAAAAGACAGTTCCCCACTGCGTTGTACGATGTCCTTTAATTGTTCCAGGACATCGGTTGCTTTATGCACATTTTCTTCGTCACCACGCACAACGAGAGCACCGTTGCCATGGGTTACATTCACACGCAACTGGTCTCGTAGGAGGCGAAGATTCTGATCTTTAGCTCCGAAGAGTACGAGCAGATCCTGTTGTCTGGGAAAAGGGAGAGTAGCTTCAATCATGGAATAGATTTGAAAAGTGACTTGAATGGGAACACGCGGAATACCGCCACTCCCTTCGCTTGTTAACTATACCTCAAGCCAAACTATTTTTGCATGAATTCTGCCTAGGAAATGCGAGCGTATAGCCATCAAGCGTAGTGATTGTATCGATTATTACAGTCCCAAATGCTGAATTTCGACTCGCGTCGGATCGAGAAAAATAACGGTCCTCATGAAATTCGCACCGATAGCTTAGCTACCGATCAGCCAATTGGATACCCAGAATAAGTAGGCAGGAACCAGAGAGAAGGTGATCGAATCCATGATATCCAGAACTCCCCCCAACCCGGGAACCCAGGTACTAGAGTCCTTAACCTGAGTATCACGTTTGATTAAAGACTCAGCCAAATCCCCTACCATACCGGCTGCCGTAATTACCAGGCCATACATGGCCCAGGCCCAAACAGCTCCACTGTGAGCAGTAATATCAGAAACGACACCAGACTCCACACTCCCGATCGTTTCGCTGGTTTCAACCATAGACAGAATCGACGGTACCAACCACTTCCCAAAAACAACAGCGGCGGCCATTCCACAAACAAAAGCCCCCATAGCGCCTTCTATCGTCTTTTTAGGGCTCAGGATAGGTGACATCTTGTGTTTACCAATCGATTTACCGGTAAAGTATGCACCACTATCACCACATTTGGTGATCACAATAACAGAAATGATGGCACACATGCCCCAGGCAGATTCGTAGCCCGCATCCCCAATTTGTAGTGTGCGTAGGATGGTAAGAAAACTCATGGCCGTTCCTGTGTACCCCACAATCAGCATTCCATTGGCTAATCGCTGTACAGATCCTCCCGGTTCCTTGAAGTGACGCATTTCAATCAAAAATAACCAGCACATTGCCAGCACACTTCCGACACCAATCCAGCCCACCCTTCCAACGGAACAATCTTCCGGATATCCGCTGACACTGAAAGCATCCATCAGCGCCGGAATAAAAGTCAAGACGTGCACTAAGGCGACACCGAACAGAACGTGTTTTAGACGCAGATCCAATCCCCCCTTTATTAACATCTCGCCCAATTCAGCCGTGGCCAGCAGCGCAATCAGCAGAAGGAGCGGCAGTAACAGCAAGCCTCCAACTCCCATCAGTGGATGGTGAAAGTCAAAGTGAAGGAGAATACCAAGAAAGGTCAATATAACGGCTGAAGCCGCGAGTCGTTTATGTAGCACCTTGAAGTCCTGTTTCTATTTACGACGTAAGTCCACCGAAGCGACGATTTCTAGTGGCATAAATCTCCATGGCCTGATGCAGGTCACTTTCTTCGAATTCCGGCCAATACTTTTCAGTAACCCACAACTCTGCGTAGCTGATTTGCCACAACAAAAAGTTGCTAATTCGCATTTCACCGCTGGTTCGAATTAACAAATCAGGATCAGGCATGCCAGAGGTATAGAGATTGTCAGCGATAAGTTTTTCGTCGATCTGATCCGCCGATATCTCACCTTGCTCAATGCGGCGGGCAATTTGCTGAACAGCATCCGAGATTTCACCTCGAGCCCCGTAATTGATGGCTAGACAGAGCGTCGTCCCTTTATTCGTGCTGGTAATTTCAATCGTTTTATTGATTTCATTCAAAACACGAACAGGTATGCCTTCACGGCGACCGATCACCTGAACACGTATCCCCTGCTCCATCAGCAATGCTCGTTCCTCGATCATGTATTGCTCAAGCAAATGCATTAAAAAGTCGAGTTCATGAGAAGGCCGTTTCCAGTTTTCACTAGAAAGACAAAATAAAGTTAGTTGTTCAATGTCAAGCCGTGCGCATTCTTCGACCGTACGGCGTACACTGCTAACACCATTTCGATGACCTTCGATACGAGGTAATTCACGCTGCTGAGCCCATCTCCCATTCCCATCCATAATGATCGCAATATGCCGAGGCGCACGTTGCCGGTCAGTGACTGAATCACTGGCATTCGCAGGAGATCGTTCTGGAGTGCTGGTCGACATAAAATATGATGATTTCGGGGAATTGGAATTTACAGCCCATGTTGTTGGCCACAACACTATTATCCTTTAGATTCTGCCGATAACTCAAGGGCATACGACACGATACGACGTGAATGGCATCAAAGTTCACTCTCTCGGTGCGACTTCGATATCAGCTAAACACTCGAACTGCAGCCTGACAAGATTACGACCACCCCGTCTTGGTGGTCGCTGCTAACACGGAGTAGCTTAAGTGGATATCACCATGGAAGACTTTTAAGCCAAGCCAGCCAAATGACTGACCGAGTCTGCCAGCACAATGGTCTGAGCCCGGTCAGGGCCCACGGATGCAACTTCAACAGGGATCCCGATCAATTCGCTGATACGATTAATATATGCTTTCGCTGCTTCGGGAAACTCATCGTAGCTTGTCGCTTGGGTAAGATCTGTGTTCCAACCCTCGAAAGATTCGTAGATCGGTTGCACCCGACGCAGATCATCTGCATCACTGGGAAAGTGTGTAATTCGTTCACCGTCGAGTTCATATGCCACACAAATCTTAACCTCAGGAAGCATTGAGACGACATCCATCATCATTAGCGATAGTGCACTGACTCCACTTAGTCGGGCCGTGTACCGTACTGCAACAGCATCGAACCAGCCACAGCGTCGAGGGCGGCCTGTCGTAGTACCGTATTCGTTCCCCAGATCACGAATTTGCTGGCCGATCTCATTTTCCTGTTCTGTTGGAAACGGTCCTCCACCGACGCGGGTGCTGTAGGCTTTAATCACGCCGATCACTTTATTGATGGAACGCGCCGGAACTCCTGAACCTGACGAAATACCAACACCGGAAGAGTTCGAACTCGTCACAAACGGAAAGGTTCCATGATCGATGTCGAGCAACGCCCCCTGAGCACCTTCGAATAAAATCGACTTGGATTCATCAACGGCATCGAGCAGATAGTTCGTCGTATCGGTGACAAATGGACGTAAGACTTCAGCATAAGCAGTATATTCTGCTGTAATTGAATTCGCCTCGAGTGCCTCAAAATCGTCTCCGGCTATCGGAGCGAGCATGCGATTTTTAGCCTCTACGATTGAAGCAACGCGAGCGTCAAAATCGTCTCGCAGCATGTCGGCCAGGCGAATTGCAAACGATCTTCCTACTTTGTCACGATAACAGGGACCAATACCACGCAACGTAGTACCGATCGATTCACCTTTGACCTTCTTCGCATTGAGGGCTCGGTCTTCCGCAATATGCCATGGAAAGACGACATGCACTCGTTCACTGATCATCAGATTGTCAGCCGAAATCCCTTTGGCTTTGAGACCCTCCAACTCTTCTATGATCGTCCCCGGATTGAGCACGACCCCCGGGGCGATGATATTCATCGTATCCGGATTAAGGATCCCGCTGGGGATAAGGTGAAGCTTATAAACCTGATCACCCGTTACGACAGTGTGTCCTGCATTGGACCCGCCCTGATAACGGCAAACGATATCGAAATTCGGAGTTAATAGGTCGACTAACTTGCCTTTAGCTTCGTCGCCCCACTGCAAACCAATCACACAGGTGCCCGGCACAGTGCTTCTCCCTTTTGTACATGCTTGATGGAATTTGGGTTTGTGCGCGCCGAACTGATATCATTAGCACGGCTTTCCCTACACTATTTACACAAACAAGCCATTGTGGATTGACAGCAGGCCATGGTCAAGTATCTAGGCTTTCCCGAATGACCGGATTCCAACGGAATTCGGAAAGGAAATCTGGCATCCAAATTCTGTAAGAATAGAAAGTTCGAGTGTTTTTTAGCCGATTCACCATTCTTCGAATCGGAATGCACCGTTTTCATCCTAGGTTTGTTGTTTGGTCAATTGACCGAAGACAAAATGGGGTGTAAATTTAGGGATTACTCGGTTAGTTTTCTCCGGTCTGTAGGGATCCGGAATTAATCGGTTAATTAACACCTTATGGTTATCAGGCCAAGGGATCCCCTGTAACACGGTTCAGGTTTTCACCTGAAGGGTTGCAATGCCATACACCGTCCGTGCTATCGCCTGAAATCAATTATAGAAGGAATATTATTATGGCTGAGAATTTAGTCAAAGACCTGATTACCGCAGGCGTGCACTTTGGGCACCGCACAAGTCGCTGGAACCCGAAGATGGCGCCCTACATTTATGCGAAAAAGAATCAGATCCATGTGATGGATATCCGGGAAACCGTACGCGGTTTGCTGCGAGCTAAAAAGTATCTCAAACGAGTCGCCGAAGGCGGAAGTCTTATCCTGTTTGCCGGTACGAAGCGTCAGGCAAGCGGTATTATCGAACGCGAAGCTGCACGCTGTGGAATGCCTTTCGTCTCGGAACGATGGCTTGGAGGAACACTTACCAACTTCAGGACAATTCGTAATCGTCTGGGACGTCTGGAAGAATTGGAAGCATTGCGGGCAAGTGACGAAATCAATCAATACTCGAAGAAAATGCAGTCTTCACTGAATCGTGAATTTCGCAAGATGTACCGCAACCTCAATGGGATCCGTACGATGAATCGCATGCCTGAATGCGTTGTTGTGGTTGATCCCAACAAAGAAAAGAATGCCATTCGTGAAGCCAAAGCATTGGGTATCGCCACCATTGCCCTGATCGATACAGATTGCGATCCCGATTCAGTAGACCTACCTATCCCAGGAAATGACGATGGGCTGCGAAGCATCGAACTGATCTTTAAGCATCTGGCCGACGCTGTGATTGAAGGCAAGACCGGAATGGCTCCTCCAGCAGAAGAACCTGCTCCCGTTGTTGCAGCCACACCAGCTGCTCCGGCTGCAGCTCCTGTTGAAGAAACACCGGCTCCAGCAGAAGAGCCAGTTGCAGAGGCTCCAGCTCCTGTTGAAGACACACCGGCTCCAGCAGAAGAACCAGTTGCAGAAGCTCCAGTAGAAGAACCTGCAGCAGAAGCTCCAGCTGAAGACATACCGGCTGACGAGTAGACTATCCCCACACGGCATGAGTCAATGCACAGGAATCATGCCGTGTTGGTGTAAGCCAACATCAACTCGTGCTTAAGATTTTTCATCAACTGGTTTTACACATAAAACCATCTTAAGTCCGGGTCTTTCATATAAACACAACGATTAGAAACTACTTTTTTGAATTTGAAGGAGATCTGTCATGGCAGTTACTGCCGCTGCAGTTAAAGAACTTCGAGAAAAAACGGGCCTTCCAATGATGGATTGCAAGAAGGCACTCACTGAATGCGATGGAGATCAGGATGCAGCCGTACAATGGTTGCGTGAACGTGGAGCTCAGGTTTTCGAAAAACGATCGGGGCGAGCAACTGCCTTTGGACGTTTCGGTCTGTATCTCGGCCTGGAAAAAGATTCGGGGGCAATGGTTGAGCTGAAGTGCGAAAGTGCACCTGTGACTACGAATGAAGAATTCATTCAGTACGCAAACGATCTGGCTGAAGCGTTGGCCAACAATCCTAGCGTTACAGATGCCGATAGCCTACTGGCTCTCGAATCACCTAGCCAGCCCGGTTCGACTCTTGGAGACATTAAGAGCGATTTGTTTAACCGAATTCGCGAAGTATTCAATATCGGCCGAATGGTTCGACTGGAAGGTGGTTGTGGCGGATATAGCCATAACGCCGGTACTGTCTCTGGTGTACTATTATCAGCAGACGGAAGCGATGACGAAGCTGCTCGAGGTATCAGTCAGCACATTGCTGCGATGCGGCCGGCCGGCCTCAGTCCGGAAGATCTGCCTGCAGAGATTGTAGATAACGAACGAAATATTTTACGAGAAGCAGCATTGGCCGAAGGGAAACCGGAAAACATCGTCGATAAGATGGTGGAAGGTCGTATGCGTAACTTTTTCGCGGAACGAGTTTTGACCTCTCAGGAATATGTCAAAGCGGAAAACAAAGAAACGGTTGGCGAATATGCAGCCAGCACTGGTTTAACGCTCAAGCAATTCGTTCACTGGGAACTCGGTGACGACGCGGATGATTCTGCGGAAGCGACTGAAGAATAGGCCATAAGTGTTCGCACAAAATATAAGCCCCGAGTAAAATCGGGGCTTACTTTTTGCGATAATTTATACAAAACTCACAGCCTGAACCACTCTTTCCTTTACTAAACCACAAGGCCCCACGGATGTCAGACCAAGAGAAATCCCCCTCACCTAAATACAATCGTGTCGTATTAAAACTCTCAGGCGAAAGCTTATCCCGAGCAGGTGAACGGGGTATCAATATGGAAGAGGTTGCCGGTATCTCACGCCAAATCAGCCAGGCACAACAGCTTGGTTGTGAAATTGCCATCGTTTGCGGCGGTGGAAACATCCTGCGAGGTGCTCAGTTCAAAGAAAAAAATGTTAGTATTCAGGAAGCCACGGCCCACTATATGGGAATGCTGGCAACGGTGATCAATGCACTCGCTTTACAGGATGCTCTGGAATCACTGGGATCACAAACCCGGGTTATGTCGGCGATTCGTATGGATGGTGTTGCTGAACCCTATATACGCCGCCGCGCCAAACGGCATCTGGAAAAAGGCCGTGTCGTCATTATCGCTGCCGGCATCGGTAGCCCATTTGTGACGACCGACACTGCTGCCGCCCAACGTGCTCTGGAGCTCGAAGCAGATATCTTGCTGAAAGCAACTCGAGTCAATGGCGTGTATAGCGAAGATCCTGAAAAGAACCCACATGCTGTTTTCTACCCGGAACTCACTTTTGAAACGATCCGCGATCAGGGCCTGCAGGTGATGGATAGTACCGCCATTACACACTGCATGGAAAACAAAATGCCCATCCTTGTTTTCAATTACAAAATCAACGGCAATATCGAACGTGCCGTGAAGGGTGAAACTCTGGGGACGTACATCGGCTAACAGTTACCCGCTGCTTTTGATACTTCTCCGAGCTGAAAAACTTTACATCGCCTCCCGAAATACGGATAATTGCTTACATAATTACAACACTAGGCATATTTAAAGATACCTAAATACAATGTACGACGAAATACTTCTAGATACCGAAGAAAGAATGGATAAAGCACTCGAGCACCTGCGGAACAACCTAGCAGGGATCCGTACTGGCCGAGCCAATCCAGGTTTGGTGGATTCAATCCGAGTTGAGTGCTATGGTTCTCAAACGCCTCTCAAGCAACTTGCCAATGTCGGGTGTCCGGAACCTCAACAGATTGTGATTCGCCCCTACGACCCAAGCGTAATCAAAGATATCGAGAAAGCTATTGTCGCCAGTGACCTTGGATACAATCCACAGGGCGACGGCCGTGTCATCCGTATCAATGTTCCTGCATTGTCCGGAGAAGTTCGTAAAAAGATGGTCACTCGAATTAAAGAACTAGCGGAAGAAGCCAAGGTATCAATTCGTAATGTTCGTCGTGATGGTAACAAAGCCGCTGACCAGGGTGAGAAAGACAAAGCTTTGACCGAAGATGACCGGGATTCACTGAAGGATGAAATCCAAAAACTAACTAACAGTTATGAAGAAAAGGTCAATGATGCTGCGAAAACCCGGGAATCTGAAGTCATGGAAGACGCCTAGTAAAGCCAGCATCTTTACATTCCAAACTGGCTACAATTCCATTTGACTCGATCTGCAGGGAAGTGCCTCATGTCTGACAACATGCTCGACTTTCAGTGCCCTCATTGTAGTACCAATCATCGCTTACCCATCGAGTTTGCCGGAAACAGACAACCTTGTAATACGTGTGGAAAAACCATGCGTCTGCCATCGGCTGTTGGAGACATTTATGCACTATCACAGGAGGTAGTAGTTCAGCAATCTCAGGGCGGGGCTATCATGGTTACCTGCCCGCTTTGCAATAAGACTCTCTATGCTTCCAAACAACAGGCCGGCAAGGATATCCTTTGTGAAACCTGCCTTGAGTCCATCGCGGTACCTGCGCTTCAACCCTCGAACGAACCAGCCGGCCGAATTCCCAATACACCCGAGGACGATCATCAAAATTCTGATTCAGGAGAGCCGCCTGCCCACCCCAATCCAAATGTAGTCGGGACAACCATATCCGATAAGGCTCCCCAACTCAGTTCTGTGCCTGAACCCGAGTCAGCACATTTGTCGCCAAATAGTTCCAAAGCAATGAAGGACAGTGAGAGTGCTGAGTTAGATCTGAAGCTTCTGCCTGAAGAACCCCAGATTTCAAGCGCCTCACCTGTCGAATCCCTCCCCCCCGTGGAAGCAGTCCCCGTTACAACCACAGGACATCCAGAATCCTTTCAGGCAAATGACGAGATAATCGAATTGGAAGCTGTTGGTGAAGCGCCATCGATTCCTGTTCAAAAACTCCAGTCGATTCCAGCAAATGCTAACCCGGGCAGCCAGCAAGAACCAGCCGTCAAATACGAATTGGTGGTGCGTTGGGCTAAGCAATGCCCGTCATGCAAATCCCAGCTCATTGTCTATCAACTGGACGTTGGCAACACGGTGCAATGCGAAAAATGCAATCAACCGGTTACCGTCGAAGCCAAACAGCCCATGCCTCGTCCGGAACGAATAGAAAAAATCCAACATCAGTTCATTGCCGGCCAAACTCGCATTGCCCTCCTCTCCAAAAACCAACCTCAGCCCAAACAGGAAACAATTTATAAATCTGTCATTGAATGGCTGGTGGAGTGCAATGTTTGTGGAACCGGGATTGCTGCAACTCCTGAAGATGTGGGATCACAAAAGAAATGCCCGGACTGTTTCAAAGTGCATACGATTACGGCTCCCGCCAAAATGCCGGAGCCGGTGCAACGTGCAGTCCGAGATGAATTGGCAGACGATTCTTTGACCACAATCCCCTCTTCCGCTTCAACGGGACAGCTAATGACACAATCGGCATCCACCAAACAGGTGCTTAGCGAGGTTCCCGAGATGCGAGGAAGAATCGAGCGAGATGAGCATATTGCAAGTCGTCAGATTCTGGAACGAGCCAAGCAGGAGCATAACCGCAAAGAAGAGGAACGGGATACTTTCGAGTTAGATGAAGACAGTTGGTTCCGAATACTAGCACAACTACTGACGTTGCCCACGGTCGTTGCCCGCGTGACAATCCTTTCATTAGGATATGCTATCGTTGGCCTGCTGCTACACTCAGCTACCCGCACCCCCTCAGGGGGATCGATCATTACAACAATCGGTAACATCGGCACTCTGGTCATATGTGTAGCCATCTTCACAGGAGTCAGTGCATTTGCTTTTTCAACGCTGCTGAATATCGTCAAGCAAACCTCCATAGGGGACTTAAAGGTCAAAGAATGGCCGGCATTTAATCTGTGGGAGTTTATCACAGAATCATTCATCATTTTCCTGACCATTACCTATGCTTCTATTCCTGCCGGAACCGTGTTTTGGGTAACAAGTATGTTTCTCAAAGGGCTTCTCGGGATAGTACCTGTCATTCTTTGCACGATCATAATGACGACACTCTTCCCCTATTTTCTGCTCGGAATCATGGAATCCGGAAACATCTGGCAACCAATCTCGTCCAGCTTAAATCAGCGGCTTAAATTGCGTAGTGATCTACTTGTGAAATTTGTATTGTTTGGTGTGCCCGCAGTTTTCACTTGCATCGTAGGAGCAGTCATGGTTCTCAATGAAAGTAAAGTGGCCGTAATGTTTGCCATGGTAATGATTTGGATCAGCCTCGTGTATCTCTGTCGCCTAGTAGGGCTACTGGCGATTTCAATGGCATCGATTGACGACTAAAAAGACATCATTCAATAGAATCAACGATCGCCTGCAGATCAGCTTCTAAAGCTTCCATCCGTGTTCTCATTCCCGATCTAGTCAGGTCGATATCCGCTAACATTTCAGCAGGCTGGTAAGTAAATAGGTAGATTTTGACTTTAGGTTCTGTCCCGGAAGGTCGAATGGCAACGTAGTTTCCTTCCTCTTCCAAGTCAAAAAAGATGAGATTGCCTGTCGGCCCGTGCAAGTCACTTTCTTTTCCTTCGCAATCGGTTAACGTGTGAGTGAGGTAATCACGTTTCTGACTGACTTTAATGCCGCCGAGAGTTTTTGGCATGGACTGTCTCAAACGATCCATGAGACGAGTCATGCGTCGCATGCCTTCACTTCCTTCCATGTAAATTGTTTTCAAGGATTCCTGATGATAGCCAAATTGCCAGTAGAGAGATTCCAGATAGTCATGCAGTGTTTTCCCTTCAGTTTTAAGTTTGGCCGCTAATTCAGCCAGCATCATACAGGCCACCGCACCATCTTTGTCCCGACAATAATCACTTATCATGAAGCCATGTGATTCTTCCGTTCCATAGACAAAGTGCTCAGGGCCACCTTCATCAATAGCGCCGGCGATCCACTTGAATCCTACTAATAGATCTCCACGAGTCGTCACTCCGAAGCCATCTCCGATACGCTCGAGCAGTCTGGTAGTCACCAGGGTTGTAAGTTGAAAACTATCTTTGGTTATCTGACCAGCCTGCTGCAAGGACTCCAGGCGGTAAGCACCTAATAAAGCACAGAGTTGATTGCCATTGAAAACCTTCCACTGAGCATCTGCATTTAGGCTGACTGGGGCAGCACAGCCTAATCGATCAGCATCCGGATCGGTGACGATGACAACGTCGGCCGACTGTTGTCTGGCGAATTCAATGACAGGCTCATAAACCTCCAGGTTTTCCGGATTCGATACATGCCCGTTGACATTGGTAAAATCCGGGTCCGGGTTGGAATGTTCGGGAAAAAGGAAGACATCTTCAAAACCTGAGGCCTGGAGTATGGGAGGAATGACATTCCCGCCAACTCCGTGAAGTGGTGAATATACAAGCTTTAGGTCACGAGGCCCATCCTGGCTCAGACTAACAATAGTGCTTGCGAATGCAGCATCGATCTCTTCTGTACAAATGGATATTTTCCCATCTTCCAAAGCCGATTGAAAATCACCTGCTTCAATTTCTTTCACGTTCTCCATTACTTCGTGGATAATCGCAGCGTCGTGCGGAGGTAGAATCTGCCCACCTGTTTGCCAGTAAACTTTCACCGCATTATCAGATGGTGGATTATGGCTTGCAGTCACCATCACGCCACAATGGCATTGTTTTTGCCGAACTAGAAAAGAGAGCTGTGGGGTCGCCCGATAATCGTCAAGCAGAAAAACCTGAAATCCATTGGCAACCATGATCCCACTACAAAGCTCGGCGAATTCACGTGAGCGATGACGGGTGTCATAGGCGATTGCACATTTCAAGTGCTCAGAATCAAACTGCGACTTAACATAATTCGCCAATCCCTGAACGCTTTCGCCAATCGTCCGCTCGTTAATCGTATTAGAACCGAAGGGGTACATCCGCCCGCGTCGCCCTCCTGTTCCGAATTCAAGCACTTTCCAGAATGCATCGTCAAGCTCCTGCCACCGTTGGGATTGAATATGTTCCATAATTCCAGGTACGAATTTTCCATACTCAGAGGCCGTCAGCCAATGGCGTAGATTTTCAAACGCCGAAGTGGAAAGGTTGCCATCCCGGGCCGCCTGTTCGGCTGCCTCGACTAAAAGCTGAATGTCAATGCTCGTCATCGTGTATCTATTGTTCCTATTATTCGGCAAGCAAAACACAAACTAAAACCGAAGCCGCTTATCAAGTATATCGAGCCTACCTCGATTGGTAAGTGAAAAGAGTTAACCATCTAAACAGCAGTCCGTTCTTTTGTACAATACTCTATTATCGAACCAACTTTCTACGGCCAATACTGAAAGCCCTCCAATGACAATGAAAGCTGCTTATATCACCGAATGTGGTCCACCTCAAAATATTCAGTACGGAGACATCGAGAAACCGAATGCCACTGGCACAGAGGTTTTGGTGAAAGTAGGAGCCGTTTCACTCAATCCGGTGGATACCTATATCCGCAACGGAGCAAATTACTGGGAATTACCAAACCCGTTTGTCGTTGGATGTGATTTAGCTGGTACGGTAGAAGCGGTCGGAGACAATGTAACTCGATTCCAAGTCGGCGATCGTGTTTGGGGAACGAACCAAGGACTACTTGGTCGACAGGGTACATTTGCCGAATATTGTAGTGTTGATCAGGACTGGCTCTATCCTACTCCTGACAACATTTCAGATGACGATGCGGCAGCGTGTTCATTGGTCGGCGTGACGGCACACTTAGGCCTGTTTCGTGATGCGCGAATTCAGGCGGGCGAAACTATTTTTGTACATGGTGGTACGGGAGGTGTTGGAGCTATGGTGTTGCAGATGGCAAAACATGCAGGAGCCCGAGTCATCGCCACGGCCGGCTCGGAGGAAAAAGCTGCTCGCTGTAGAGAATTGGGCGCCGATATTGTCATCAATTACAAGACGGAGAATGAGCTGGAAGCTATATTGCAGGCTGCGCCTGAAGGTGTCGACATCTTTTGGGAAACTCTTCGTGAGCCCAACATCGAAGGCATTGTCTCTGTCATGAAAGAACGAGGACGAATCGTCATCATGGCGGGACGGGACGCCCGCCCTGAATTCCCCGTCGGACCGTTTTATGTTAAATGCCTACAGCTTTTCGGTTTTGTGATGTTCAAAGCATCTGCTGACGAGCTACGATCATGTGCCGAAGATATCAACACATGGCTCGCCGACGGGTCACTCAAAGCTCAAATCAGTCGCAAGCTTCCGCTTTCCGAAGCCGCCAATGCCCATCAGCTTCAGGAAGACAACACGCTGCGAAAAGAGGGGTCGATTGCAGGCAAAATAGTGTTGACTCCGTAATCCATCCCTTTTTTTGAGTCTATCAACTGCCATTCCATGCTGCATTTTAACGACAAAGCTGTCTTGACCTGTTTTTCAAATACACTTTATACTCTTCCCACCTTGTAGGCGTTTTGCGCCGGCTTCCGTGATGGAATCTTAAGGAAACTGGGGGGGACGATTAAAGTCCCTTGACGATCAAAAGGAATTGATTGGTTAAGGAGCATCCGATGAATGGCAAGAATAGCCAAACGGGTACCAAAGAAAAAATGAACTACACCGAAAAGCCTCGTTCATTGCGAAAGTTCTTGATCGGTATGACTGCAGTTGGATTACTGGCAGTAACCTATGTGGCCAGACTGTACTGGATTTCTCCGGAACAGGCCGATGCTCAGCAAAAGCCCTCACAGTTTCGAACTTCCCAATCAGTCACGCCTACTCAAAGTAGTGCCACAACTCAACGTCCTGAGGCGAGTTCGGCGACCTCAACAAAGCCTACGCCTAAGCCAGTATCCAGCACTAACAAGGTTTCTCAGGCGGTGGCAAATACGCCGGTAAAGAACTCAGCTTCCGATGCCAAAAAATTGAAAGTCGTCGCTCAGGTTAATGGGGAAAACATTTCCCGAAACGATCTGGCTCAGGCCTGTCTTGATCGCTTTGGCAAAGAAACGCTGGAAGGATACCTCAACAAGCGACTAATCAAACAGGCGTGTGAAAAGCATCAAATTGATATCACTGACGACCAACTGGATCGCGAAATCGAGCGAATGGCTAAAAAGTTTGGCATGTCGGTAGATCGTTGGTTAACCATGTTACAGCAAGAACGCAACATTGCACCGGATCAATATCGCAATGAACACATGTGGATTAACCTGGCCTTGCGTCAACTCGCATCGCGGGAGATTGAAGTAACTCCCGAACAACTAAGTAAAGCGTTTGAATCTGAATTCGGCCCCAAGGTAAAAGTCCGGCTAATCGCTCACTCAGACCTGGATACCATCACGGAACTCAGAAAACAAGCCATTGCTGATCCCGAGCAATTTGGAACTCTTGCCAAAGAGCATTCAGAAGATCAGGCCAGTGCGAGTGCCCGGGGACTCATCCCACCTATTGGAAAACACGTTGGAGATCCGAGCCTGGAAGCTGAAGCCTTCAGTCTGCAGGAAGGGGAAATCTCTGAACTGGTCAAAATCGCAAATCAATACATTCTAATGAAGTGCGAAAAGAAGATTCCTTCCACGTATATTGCTCCTCAGTTTAAGTCAGATGCTGAAGCCCGTTTACGCGACAAAATTCGGGAACAGAATCTGGAAGCTGCCGCAGGACGAATTTTCCAGCGTTTACAAGCGGAAGCTAAGATACAATCTGTTTATGAGGATACAGATCTAAAACAATCGCACCCGGGGGTTGTCGCCTTACTCAACGGCCAACAAATCACTGTCCGAGAACTTGCCGAAGAATGTATCACTCGGTATGGCGTGGATGTTCTTGAGGGTGAAATCAACCGTAAGATATTAACACAGGCCCTCACCACGCAGAATAAAGAAGTTTCTCAACAGGACATCCTCGCTGAGATCAAACGTGCTGCAGATTCGCGTGGCTATCTAGACGATGCAGGTAATCCCGATGTAAAAGCCTGGTTAAAAGCAGTCACTAGCAACGACGATGTTACCGTCGACATTTATGTGAAAGATGTTGTTTGGCCATCCGCCGCTTTGAAAAAACTAGTGAGCGACGAAACCAAAATCAGCGACGATGATTTGCAACGAGGATTTGAATCAAATTACGGACCGCGTGTTGAGGTCATGGCCATCGTCCTCAATACTCAACGACAAGCTAATATGGTTTGGGACCTTGCAAACAACAACTCCAATGACTACTTCTTTGGACAATTGGCAGAACAGTATTCAATAGAACCTGTTTCACGAGCCAATCAGGGAAAAGTGCCTCCAATTCGCAAAAATGGTGGCCAACCGGTAGTCGAAGAAGAAGCCTTCCGACTGAAAAAAGGCGAACTTTCCGGCATTGTTGCCGTCGGTGGTAAATACATCATTATGAGATGCACTGGCCATACCGTTCCCGTTGTAGACTCCATTGACGATGTGCGCGACGAACTGGTGAGTTACTTATCTGAGCGTAAAACACATAGTGCCATGACCGTTAAATTTGATGACATTCGGCAGCAGGCTGATGTGATTAATTTTCTTCGTCCCATACTGCCGGCTGGAAATGCCGTCCCGGTACCAAACAGTTCCAACCTCAGCACGCCCCAACTGTTTCAAAAATAAGCTATCTTAAAAATCATACCGACTATCTGATGCTCGAGCCGGAATCGTCTGTCTCGAGCATTTTTCATTTCCTCATGAATCACGAATTAGGTACATACCATGTCCGACCCTTTATTTTCCGTTGCGGACCAGATTGTAATCATTTCAGGCGGCAGTCGTGGAATAGGTAAGGCGATTGCTCAGGGATTCGCAGTTCGTGGAGCACACTCGGTGGTGACAGGTCGCGATACCGAAACTCTCCAACAGACTGTTGACGAGATTACTGCGGCGGGTGCAATCCAGGAGGTAGTACCCGTCGTTTGTGATATTTCCAAAGCGGACGACATTGCCAATCTGGTTGAAACGGTACTCGACAAATATGGGCGTATCGACACGCTTGTAAATGTCGCTGGCGTAAATCGTCGCAAACCAAGTCTTGACATTACCGAGGAAGACTATGACTATGTGATGAATATCAATCTCAAAGGTGCATATCAAATGTCTTGTGCTGTAGGCAAAGTCATGATTGAGCAGCAATCTGGCGCGATCATCAACATTGAATCGCTTAATACTTTACGCCCCCTCAAAAATGTACTCCCTTATGCGATGAGCAAATCAGCCTTGGGGCATATGACGAAGGGGCATGCGTTGGAATGGGGTGAACATGGAGTTCGGGTTAATGGTCTGGCACCTGGATTTATTCTGACAGATCTCACCAAAAAACTTTGGTCTCTGGAACAAATGCAACAATGGGGCAAGGCCAATACGCCGCAGAGACGACTTGGTACTCCGGAAGATATGGTAGGAACAGCTTTATTCCTAGCATCGGAGGCATCCGCTTTTCTTACCGGACAGACAATCTATGTAGATGGCGGTTATACTTGTGGCTGGAACTGGCCTATCCCAGAAGGGGGTGGACAGTAATCAGTCGGTGGATTCCATCATTCACCTTCCTGTTTTAGAAAGAAACACTCCTATGAACCTCGAAGGAAAAGTCGCAGTGGTAACAGGCGGTGCCTATGGAATTGGCCGTGCCACTGCCATTGCTCTGGCTAAAGCTGGTGCCGATGTCTACTGTGGCGACATTGCCACTAACGATGAAAATGATGATCTCTTTGCCAAGCTTGGTATCTTCCAACGTCCGTGCGATGTCACCGACGAATCGGATGTGATAGGTTTAATCGAGCAGGCCGTATCTCCATCTGGCAACTTGGATATCCTTGTCAACAATGCCGGTGTGGGACTAATCAAGCAAATCCCGGACGTTACTGAAAGTGAATGGGATCAGGTTATCGGAGTAAACCTGAAAGGAGCCTTTCTCTGTTGTAAACACGCGATTCCCTACATGCAGCCATCGGGGGGCTCCATTATTAATCTGGCCAGTAATGCCGGAATTTTACCTCGAGCTCACGACCCTGTTTACAGTACCAGCAAAGGAGCATTAGTCGCTTTCACAAAGAGTCTAGCGTTGTGTCACAGTAAAGATAGAATTCGAGTGAACACGGTGTGCCCGGGGCCGGTTGGCAACACTCGGATGATGATTCGAGACCTTGAACAATCCGGAGATTATGAAGAAGCTTATAAAGCAACAGTAGCGGCCAGCCCGATTGCTCAGGCCGAAGGCCGCATGATCGATGTCGACGAGGTGGCAGCCGCTGTACTGTATTTAGCGAGTGATGAATCAAGATTCGTCACAGGTACGGATATCGCCATCGATGGCGGCAAGAGTCTGGGCGTCCCCCCCAAACAGTCACCGGAATTCAAATGAAGGCCTAGGAATCCCGGCTTTAATCAGCGATGGTATCGGAGATTACAGCGAAACTGAAATGTTTTGTTGTACGCACATTGATTCTTGAAAGTAACGAATTCTTTATCCACAAAGTACACTGACGCATCATCAAACCTTGTTCGTTATGCTGTATCAGTTTGATCGGACTATATTTCTCTAGAAACCTCTCGTCCCGATCCAATCCTTTCAAGGCTGTGGCCCAAAACTCGTTCCCTGAATTGAACGGGAACACTTCCTCTCGACTTTGGATGCGATGATTTAGACGACGAGGAGCAAAGAAATCGGGAGACTGCTCAAAGAATATATCTTTATCAAACGCAGCATGGTTTTTATTTCCTTTACGGTCTCCACCGCTGTGTGCCATCTCGACATTGTTAAGTCCTAACATATCCAACACCGGACCACGATATGCATAACCGATACCACCGGTTGTCAAACTCCCTAAACTCCTAGACTTATGCTCCTCACCTATCTCTGAATCCAAGTCTTCGTTCCACAGAGTCAGCATGGCTCCCAATTGCCTTCCGCCTAAGGCCAATTGGAATTCGTTAGCTATTGTGGGTTGTGCCAAACCGTGAGATTGGAAGATGATGGTCCAGGGCGGAGTCTGAGCAAGTAACATCGTGCCTATTAAAGCCAATGTCGACACTCCTACTCGAATAGGCTTTCTCATCGTTGGAAGTGATTCAACCAGAAAGTACTTTCTGAAATAATACAGCCCCGCCAATGCCATTAATGGCCAATAGGGCTGGTAAAAGCGGAAGTAATTAAAATGATCACCACCTGTGAGGACGGGCGTAATCGATGCAAAAAGGGTAATGAGTGAGATTAAAACGACTGCACTAGCCCCTTTTGCGTCTTGCGTACTTTTACGCGGCCGAAATGTCTGAAAGACAACCAAGAAGTTCATCAACAGTGCTGCTCCAGCCCAGGGCTCAGCCTTTAAGAATTCCACCAGATACCCCACGCCAAGCTTTAAGTTGTATAAAAGGTCGGAAGATACCTTGGCGTAATAGGTATTTGGCAGAGGATATCCAAAGTAGAGGTATCTTCCTGCAGTCAGAACAATTACGGTGATCAGATAACAAAAGATGGCTGGGCGGACACATTGGATAGAGTTCACCAGTGAAATTCCAATCTTCATTTGAGATATGATGATGACCACAATCCAAACTAGACAGAGATAGTACGCTTCCGGTCTGGTCAAAAGCATGAGAACAATCCAAAGATTCAAGTGAAGCGACGACCTATCGGGTTGGAGAGCCTTAGTGACAGTAGCCAATGAACCTGACACAAATACAAAAGTCCACAAGCCAACATCCATTAAAGTGACAGTGGTCCAGATCACATAAGCCGGACTGACGAGCAGCCAGGCCCAGAGGAGAATCGAGGCAGCCCAATTGACCGTCAACAATTCACGGCTCGAAATCTGCGACTCTTCAGGCAGTCTTTCTTTTGCCATCCCATGCAAAAATAGTTGCAGAGAAATCAACGTCCCGCAAAAAAACACTGCGTTTATCAGCAGTACATAGAATTCGATATTATCGGTGACCATAAAGCCCACCGAACAAAGCAACATAAAGAGCGTGGAAGAATACCCTTCCACAGATTCTCCACCAGGGTAATAAACAGCTCCGTGGCCTGCCGCAACGTTTCTAGCGTAAGTAAAGAAGATATTGGCATCATCAATTCCAACTCCGGCCAGATTAACCACGACCGATTCATCGTCCTCCCGAACCGGAACTTCAAAGGCTTTCAATGCGATCGCCACCGCCAACAAAGCAATAACAGCAGAAATGGCAATTCGCAGATTAAGTAGCGGGACCGCATTCTGTTGAGCGTCGTCACCGTCATTCTGAAGCTGATTTTGCTTCCGTTGCTGCTTTCTCTGCAAAGCTCGTTCGTGTTGTCGCTCGGTATGAGTCTTTTGATTCACCATGGGTCACTCAAAATGAGGATACATCCGTTATTCCAACCCGATCAGATTGCTGTGATCGGAATATTGATTGTGGATCCAGTCGTTGCTTGATCCGTTTGAACTCATTTAGTTTAGGGTACATCCTGGAAAACGTTTCAGCATTCACCAATGCATCTTTCGCTAAATAAACTCGGCCGCCGAAATCTAACAGCACCTTATCTAGCTCCCGGCAAAGCCTATCTGTTTTTTCTCCGCGATAGGGAAAATCAAGAGCCAGCGTATGACCATCAAAAAGATAGGACAAAATCCCCTGATTAGCCACGCCGCTACTTTTTAGTACCGCCAGAAAAGATGCCTGCCCGGATTTGGAAATCATTTTCAGTAACGTAGTCATCGCCTCACGCGAGCATTCACGAGGGAATAAGGCCTGATACTGAACAAACCCTCGCTTACCATATATCCGATTCCAATGATGAATTGAATCGAGCGGATAAAAGTAAGAATCAAAATCGACAAACGTATTCTTATTACCGTGACTATGATAATACAATCCATTGAATGCTTTGATAGCCAGTTTATTCATTGCAAGCCCCGGAAATGCAAAGGGAATGGATTTACTCCTTTTGCACGGCCAGAACAGGGGCTCATGTTTGCCGCTAGCTCGCAGCATATCAGCGGGCGCATCATTACCAAGTAGTAAAACCGACCGTCCCAACTCCTGTCCCTGACTAAGACAATCGATCCAGGCCACACTGTACTTGTACTTTTCGTCTGTTTCTATAAACAAGTCAAAAGCTTCATCTAGATTCCTGGAACGTCGCTGCTTGACGTCCACATAGGCGGACGGAACTTGCACCAACTGAATGGTTGCTTCCAAAATTATCCCTGTTAGTCCCATACCACCTACGGTCGCCCAAAAGACGTCCTGATTTACTTGGGGAGAACATTGGATCACTGATCCATCAGCTAATAGTAGACTAAATCGTTGCAGATACTCTCCCCAGGCCCCGTCTCGATGATGATTCTTCCCATGAACGTCGGCCGCAATTGCTCCACCGACCGTGACAAACTTCGTTCCGGGCGTCGTTGGTAAAAACCAGCCTTTTGGTATAGCCACATGAATGATATCTTCGAGCGTGACTCCGGCCTCACACGTAACTCGGCCCGATTCCGCATCAAAAGCAAGAAAGCGATTTCGTGTCGTTTGTAATAATACTCCGCCTCTGCTAACCGCCGAGTCACCGTAACTACGTCCCAAGCCACGAGCAATCAGTCCGGAGTGCCCTGACTGCACCAGTTCCTGCATTTGCTCTATTCGTCGCTGGAAGAAAATGGGACATTCGACTCGCGGAAAATTACCCCAGCCGGAAAGTCTGGTTTTCTCCGGCGAATTCTCTGGATCGGTACTTACAGCAGATTGGTTCACAAGACCTGACCTTTAACCCCAATTAGGCCAGATAGCTACCAGCATACATACCACAACAATGGCCGCACTGATCCAGCTCGAACGGTCTAACACGATGTACTTTACAGGATCTTCGGCCACCTTACCTCGATGAGCCATCATCCAGAAATTACAGATCCAGTAGAAAACTGCAAGAACCACGCCCCATAAGGCCTGTGGATAGACGTAAAATTCGGCCGCTGCCTCAGCATTCATATACAAAGCCATGACTAATACAGCCATAACTCCGGTACAAATCCCAAGCATTTCTACTAAAAGAATATCACTCGGTTCATACCCCCGACGGCGAAGGCTATTAAGTCGCGGGTCATCCTCGGGAACGTTCTGATACTTGAACAACTCGCTAAATCGCTTGCCAAAAGCAATACTTGTAAAAATAAACATTGAAAATGCCAGCAACCAAACACTCGACACAACGCCCGTTGCCACCGACCCCATGACGATTCTTAGCGTGAATAGTCCACCGAGCACGAGTGCATCCACCATCACGATTTTCTTCAGCCAAAACGTATAAAAAGTTGTTACGGTAAAATAACAAGCTAGGGCATAGCAGTACTTCAGGTCACCCACTAGAAAGTAAGCAATGGTGAATCCCGCAGTTAGCAAGGAAATAACCAGGAGCGGTGCGATTTTCGGTGAAACAGCACCAGCAGCAAACGGTCGGCTGGATTTGGAGGGATGTAAGCGGTCCGCTTCCAAGTCCATACGATCATTCAATACATAAACTGCGGAGGCAACTAAACTGAGGCTCAAAAACGACCATATTCCGGTAAGAGCAATCTGCGTGTCACCAATTTTTTGTCCTAAAATTGGCGCCAGAAAGACAAGCAGATTCTTGATCCACTGATGGGGACGACACAGTTTGACGACAGCTGTCAGCGAATTCCTGTCAGCGGTTGATTCGGTTCCAATACTGTCAGCGTTCATAAGGATCTGTCTCTACGAATTCAAGAATCATGAATTAGCCGATCGAGGCTACCCGATGACACCAATCTCGTCTCGCTCATCCGTACTTTCCCGCTTTTGCATATAAAGTTTGATGGGGACTTCACCAAAATCTAACTGGTCACGTAAGACTCCCAGCAAATACCTTCTGTAATCCGGAGCAAATGCTTTGGGATTATTCACTTTCATTACAATCGTTGGCGGCTGAGTACTAACCTGACTGCAATAATACACCTTAGGTCGACGATTTTTGAAAACTGGCGGGGCATGCCGACGCATGGCATCACGAACCAGACGATTCAATTCGCCGGTCCCAACTCGCATTTGTGTCTGTTTGTAAAGCATCTGAGCGTGATTCAACAACGCTTTCATATTCTTACCGGTCTCACCAGTAATAAAAGCTATCGGGACATGCCACATCGTTTGAAAAGTATCTCGAAGGTAATTTGCCCAACGTTCCGTTGGCATATGCTCGACCATCAAATCCCATTTATTGACCACAAAGATACAGGGTTTGTAGTTATCTTCAATATATTTAACAAGCTGCTTGTCTACCTGACTCACCCGCTGAGAGGAATCGAAAAACATCAAGACAATATCTGCTCGACGAATACTACGTTGAGCTCGATGCGTACTATAAAATTCGATATCTGTGCGAACACTTTTCCGTTTTCTCAAGCCAGGCGTGTCAATTGCGACAAAGGATTTTCCATCAAGCTCAAAGCGAACGTCAACACTGTCGCGAGTGGTGCCTGCGACTTCACTAACGATCATACGCTCAGCTTCGGTGAGTGTATTAATGAATGTGCTTTTACCGACGTTTCGCCGACCAACCAGAGCAATTTTCATTTCCCCCGGTTCGATATCTTCATTCATCAGGTCTTCTTCGCTGATATAGGGCACGCGTTCTGCAATCATGTCGAGCAACAATTCCTTGTTACGGTTTTGCATTGCACTCACCCGAATCAGCTTGCCGCGCCCCAGCCGATAAAATTCATCGGCATCGGTATCCATCTCCGACTCATCAGTCTTATTTGCCACGCAGATAATGGGCTTATCGATGTATCGCAGACGCTGGGCCACTTCCTGATCCAGCGGTAGCAAACCATCGCGCGTATCCACGACAAACAAAATCACGTCTGCAGAATCCATCGCGAGACGTATTTGATCCTCGATCTCTTCGCTCAAATCATCAACGTCATTAATCCCGATCCCACCCGTATCCACCAACTCGAAAAATCGTTCATTATGACGGAGTAGTTGCGTCATACGATCGCGCGTAACTCCGGCTACATCATCAACGATGGCCAATCGTCGACCCGCGAGCCAATTAAAGATGCTGGATTTGCCCACATTTGGGCGACCGATGATAACAACTTGAGGTAATGCCATAGTGCTATAATGATATATTCACGGTTTCGAAGCGTCGATAATCCCCGTTTTCATTGAGCTAGAATAAGCGCCGAGAACCATGAATCGGGTGGTATTTTCAGTGAAATCATTATAATTCAACTTTCCCCTCGTTGTTTTTCATGTCTCCTTTACGCTGTTGAATGTCTGCAGATCAATCGCCAACCACCGTTCCCTTTGACGCTGCCCGGGTTGCCAAGGCCATTCGCCAGCGTTTGCAGAGTCTGCAACGTTCGGGAGTTACTGCAATTCGGTCTCCCGGCAAATCACAAACTGACCTTAATGAACTGGAAAAACAACTCGCGACGATTGAGCAAAACGGGCTTCCGGAATTACAAGTAGCAGCAACGGCGGACTCAATTGGTCCGAATGAAATCGAGACTACTGCTGCGGTCCAACCTGAACCGACAGTCACTGCCGAGCAAACAATCCCATCCGAAACGCCAAGTATTACCTTAAGTACTTCTCAGGAAAACTCCGTCATGCCGTCTAAGAAACAATCTGAGCTAGCCATCGTTTGCCAGGAAGTAGCGAATTGCACAGCATGTGCCGAACTTGCAAGTACTCGCCAAAATACTGTCTTTGGTGTCGGTAACCCCAATGCACGCTTGGTTTTCTATGGAGAAGCTCCTGGTGCAGATGAAGACAAGCAGGGAGAACCCTTCGTTGGCCGTGCCGGTAAGCTTCTAAATAAAATCATTGAAGCGATGGGGCTAACGCGAGATGAGATTTACATTCTCAATACAATCAAGTGTCGTCCGCCAGGAAATAGAAATCCGACTCCTGAAGAACAACAAAACTGTGCTGGCTTTCTGCAGCGACAATTAGAAATCATCCAGCCGGAATATATTGTGTGTCTCGGAGCAATTGCCAGCCACTCTTTCCTGGAATGCAAAACACCAATTGGAAAAATGCGAGGACAATTCTTCGATAAGAATGGGATTAAAGTGCTATGCACCTTTCATCCGGCGTACCTGTTGCGTGACCCCCGTCGCAAACGAGATGTCTGGGACGATATTCAATTTCTAATGAAAGATATGGGACTGAAGATTCCTAAAACATCTGAAGGCGTCACATAGGACTTTCATATGGCCATTAAGGGGATCATTTTTGACATGGACGGCACCCTGATCGATTCAAAACTGGATTTCGATCAGATGCGTCGTGATATGCAGCTCGCCAACGATGCACCAATTTTGGAAACGATCGAAATGTTTACCGGTGCGCGTAGAAAGCAATGTGACGAAGTATTGCGACGCCACGAACAATTGGGAGTCGAAATTGCCAGCGTCTTTCCGGGAGTGCCTGAACTACTGATGCACGCTGACTCGTTAGGCCTGAAAATGGCCATCGTCACACGAAACTTAAAAGAATTTGCTTTGCAAATGCTGAAAGTGCTGCCAGTCTCCTTTGAGCCTGTGATTGGCAGAGAAGAAGGCCCTATAAAACCAGATCCCTGGGCTCTGTTACACATCTGTGAATTTTGGCAGATTGAGCCCCATGAAGCTCTGATGGTTGGTGACTACCGATTCGATCAGGAGGCCGGCAAAAATGCAGGTTGCCCAACACTGTGGTTTAGTCAGAAACGAGAAGTGGGCAGCTCAGACTGGCATACAATGGCAGATTATGTTCTTGAGGACAACTTTCAGGGAAAGTCCTTGTTGGACAGAATCCTCTCAGAAAACACACCTTAGCGTCTTTTCCCAATTGTCTTTAGCTTTCGTGTGCTGAAAGATTTAATGCGTTTGGAAATATATCGCCATCATGTCATCGTCGTAGGAGAACCAAGGATCCATATAGCCCTGTAAACCCTATTCCTGCTAAAATCCGAATCCAACCAGCTAACTTACATTACCGGGAACGGACTCCAGGATAATGAAACACTGTCTGTCAATCCTCGTCTTGCTTTTGCTCGCACAGTCCGCTGATGCGCAGCAGCAACTCTCAACGCCGAAACCACAACAATCAACCTCTGCCGGGATCCAGCAACAGGAAGCACGTGGTGTACAGCCTCCCGCCTTCCTACCACTTTCGGAAAAACATCAGCAGTACATTCAACGCGTTCTAATGTATTGGCAAAGTCATACCGAGAAAATTGATCACTACCGCAGTAATTTTGAACGTTGGCAATTCGATACTGTCTACGGGCCTCGTAATACTTTCAAAACCTTCAGCACGGGTAAAGTTAGATTTGCTAACCCGGATAAAGGTCTCTTCAAAGTAGAAAAGGTGTTAACCTATCAACCTGCATCAGCTCAATCGAAAGCATCCTATAAGGAAGTCCCGGGAACCCACGGTGAATTCTGGGTTTGCGATGGTAAAAGCATCTTCGAGTATGATTTTCTTAATGAACGGCTCATCCAACAGGTTTTGCCAGCCGAATTACAGGGCAAAAACATTATTAACGGGCCTTTGCCATTCCTGTTTGGCTGTAATGCTCAGGACATCATGAACCGTTTTTGGGTTCGGGCGATTACTCCTCAAAATGTCGAGGGTGAGATTTGGCTTGAGGCCTACCCAAAGACGATCCATGATGCCAGTAATTATCAAAAAGTTCACATCATCATCGATAACAAGGACTTCCTACCCAAGGGGATGGTGATTTTTGATCGTAGTTATGAGAAGGGAAAAAACCATTCACGAACGGTTTTTAATTTTAAGGAGCGTGAAATTAACTTTGCGACTACTCTGGAAAAACTGAATCCCTTTTATCGGAATTTCTACGAACCCGCATTACCATCGGGCTGGAAAAAGGTAGTCAATGCCGCTCCTACTGCCAAACCTACGCGTCAGGCCAATTCGCCAACGCCGCAGCCGAGATAACCACCTTTGGGCAAATTGTTGGTAAGAGTCCATTGCCTATTGATATAATATTCTCTGTGTAGGGTCAGAGCCCTACTCGGGTACATAGTGCTCTCCTCGAACATACACTCAACCTCAGTGCTAATGCTAAACAGTATCTCACTGCTCGCGATCTCCTTCCGACGTGCACTTATTTCTCTATGTGTATTGCCGTCTNTTTTAAGNTGTTCAACATTGCTGCTTGCCCAACAGCAAGATCAAAAAGAATCCTCCATCTTAATGGAAGTCCAGCTACCAATTCAAAACAGCAACATTGGCAGCATCACGCGGGCTCTGGATACGGCGATCGACAGCGTCGCTAATACCGCCGTTGCCAATCAACGCCCCTTGTTATTGCTAAGATTTCTTCCACCTGCCGGCTCTAATCAACTATCAAGTGACTTTGGTGCCTGCAATACACTCGAGAGCTATTTATCTTCCCCGATGCTCACCCGCNGCTGCCGAACAGTTGCAGTTTTGGATGGCGATTACGCAGACCACGCTCTACTACCCGCATTAGCCTGCTCAAAATTGATTGTGAGCCCGGAGACTTCCATAAGCAGCCCTGAAACTGACAGTTCTCTACTTACCAAAGAAATCAGAGATGATTACAAACGCGTTGCTGAAGCTCATAAGCACCTCCCGGCTTCAGTCCTGGAAGCGGTTCTCGACCCAGCGATCGCATTACATGAAGTAACCACCGATGAAAGCACATCCTTTGTCACAGGCCGAGAGCGACAGGCATTACTGGACAAAGGAACACTTAATTCCTCCACGGGCATTTCCATGTCAGGTGATGCATTCATTCTCAATAAAGTTGTGTTGGCACGGCAAAGTGCTATCTCGATAATTCCGACGAACGACGCAACCCTAACCTCTGAGCTCAACATTGCTCCGACACGGTTCATTAAGTCATCGGGCCCAATCGGTGAGGTCCATGCCGTCGTTATCGACATGTCTCAACTTCACGGACTCTCACGAATCCGCGACAAACACACATTAATCAATAACCTTGCAGACGATCACAACCTAATAATCTTTCAATTTGAAAACAACGGTGCCCATGCCGTTGAACTGATCCAACTTGCCAACACCATTGCAGATTTGAGACGTAAAGACATCAAAACTATCGCGTATGTAGAGCATCATGCACGAGGTGCTGCTGGCATATTGGCTTTGGCATGCGACGAAATCTATCTCGGACCGGAAGGATCCATTGGAGGATTTGGCAATAGTGAAGAACAGGGAGAGCTAACTTTTGAATTCCAGGAAACGTTAATAGCTTTGGAAGCTTCGACAAAACGCGAATGGTCGTTGTTCTACCGCTGCCTCAATCCAACAATAGAATTACATGTTTACACTCANAACTCAACAGGAGAATCCCGTGCATTCTGTCCTCAGCAGATCATGAGTTTAGATGACAGTAAGCAGTGGACACGAGGTGAATCTTTAAATGACCGCAGGCACTTCTCACCTGACGACCTGCAACGTCTTGGCCATCTCCAGGGAATTGCCGGCAATCTTTCGGACGTACTGGAAAACTACGACCTAAAACTGACTGATGTAGAAGTCAAAGTGACGACCGGCCTGAGTGGATTCCTAAGTGAAGTCGCCGATAGTAACTGGTTCCTTTGGGCTACGCTGACCATGGCCATCTACGGACTAATGGCCGAACTAGCAACGCCGGGCATCGGATTTCCAGGTGCGATTTCTATATTTGGATTTGGGCTTCACATTTGGGCGCGACATCTGAACGGTACGGTAGATTCTTTGGAAATTATGCTGATCTTAATCGGTGTCATTTGTATCGGCATCGAAATTTTTGTAACTCCGGGTTTTGGTTTGTTTGGCGTTGGCGGAGCGTTTTCATTGTTAATTGGCCTGATTCTGGCGGCTCAATCATTTTCATTTCCTACGAACCCATTCCAACGACAACAAATCGCTAATTCGATTCTCGAGATTGTCGGTACAGTCATCGGTGCAGTAGTTTTCTATCAAATGACCATTCGTTTACTGGGAGATTCGTGGATAGGACGCATGATTGCACCGGAAAACAATGATCCTGTTACTGCTCAGCGAACTAATTGGAGCGAAGCCATGGTTCACTGGGAACACCTTCTCGGTGAGTCCGGCCGAACGACGACCCGACTCTCACCCGCCGGTAAAGTTCGCTTCGGCACGAAAGTGTATGATGTCGTGAGTGACGGTGAAATGGTGGACGCAGATTCGCCCGTCAAAGTAATCGAGGTGTCCGGCAATCGCATCGTAGTCTCCAAGTACTCTTAAAAGCTGAGTTTCGTTTCATGGATCCAACCATCCTATGGGCTATCATCCTCATTGCCATCGGTGCAGCTCTGATCATTCTCGAACTATTCATCCCATCCGGTGGACTTATTGGTGCAGCCTCAATAGCCTGCTTTATTGGAGCAACCTATCTGGGCTATCAGGCCGGAAACACAGCAGGGTTAGTAACTTTATGTATGTCCGTCGTCGTGATTGGAATCATGATTTATCTTGCACTCAAAATCTGGCCTCACACGCCGATGGGAAAAAATGCGATACCGACAGGTGAAGATCCGGCCGGTGCCGTTACAAAGCCGCTCCAGCATCTGATGGGATTACGAGGAGTCAGCAAATCGACATTGATGCCCAACGGTCGAATTGAAATCAACGGAAAGTCCTATGATGCGGTAAGTCCGGGTACCATCATCGAAGAAGGCGTTTTGATCGAAGTGCTGAGTATTGAAAGTAATCGCATTCTTGTGTCGCGCGTGGACCAAGCCGATCCTCAGCCGCCTACGATCGATAATGCCAGTGATACTATAGAATTCTCAACCTTTGAAGACGATTTGGAACAGTCTCTAGGCGATTAACGCTGGTCGATTTTGGCATAAACACGTGAAACCAAAATCAAACTTTGGTAAAAAGATGATAAGCGGCGAGTTTTCTGAAGACTTGCTGTCTAGGTCAAATGAATTGAAATCTGGTGAAACTCCTATGAACTACTTTTTACTGGCTCAGGATGAAGAATTAACTTTTGGACAAATAGCCGGCATTGTGGCTCTCGTCTTCCTGCTAGTCGTCATTTACATTTTCTTATCCTATTTCAAGCTGTACATCCAATGTAAGCTGACTCGAGCTGGGATAGGGTTCATGGATTTGATCAGTATGACGTTTAAGAAAATCCCCGTCTCCATGATTGTCCAAAGTAAAATCATGGCGGTCAAAGCAGATCTGACCGAAGCAGAGGGAGTCACACTCTCTGCCCTCAATTCCCACCATTTGGCCGGAGGTAATGTTCCGATTGTCATTCGAGCCCTGATTGNTGCCCGTAAGGCCAAGATCATCAGTCTGACATTTCAGGAAGCCATGGCGATTGATCGGGCCGGCCGAAACGTACTAGAAGCCGTGCAAACCAGCGTTTACCCGAAAGTTATCGACTGCCCTTCTCTGGATTCTGGCAAATCCAAACTGGATGCGGTTGCCAAAGATGGAATTGAGCTCTATGTACGAGCACGTGTAACAGTACGAGCAAATCTTCAACAGCTGGTTGGGGGAGCAACAGAAGAAACAATTACTGCCCGAGTTGGTGAAGGGATCATTAGTGCGATCGGTTCTGCCAGCTCCCATAAAGAAGTGCTGGAAAACCCTGATGTAATCTCCAAAAAAGTGTTAGCCGATCGTTTAGATTCACAGACAGCGTTTGAAATCGTATCCATCGACATCGCCGATATCGACGTCGGCGGGAATATCGGAGCCAAGTTGCAAGCGGATCAGGCAGAGGCAGATACGAAAGTCGCTCGGGCAAAAGCTGAAGGCCGTCGAGCCATGGCTGTGGCACTGGAACAGGAAAAAGAAGCGTCTATTCAAGAAAGTAAAGCACAATTGATATCAGCTAAAGCCGAAGTCCCCATGGCGATCTCAGATGCCTTTAATTCAGGGAAACTTGGCATCATGGACTACTATCGTCTTACCAATATTCAGGCGGATACAGAGATGCGTACATCGTTTGCCAACGGTCCGGTACAAGAAGAATTGTCGGTGGAAGCATAGACGGTTATGGCAGGCTTTATCAAAACAATCATTGAAGGAATTCTCGACGGCCTGGACCAAATGGCACAGGACCCCAATGGTCCACCTCAAAAGCGGCGCGTGCCTCAACGAGCTCCGGCCAAGCGGGTGCCGGTTAGCCCTGCTTCAAATAAGTCCACTCCTACCACACCCTGGCAATCTCCTAACTCAACTATCGCTTCCACAACGGGCGAACAAGAGAAGCTTCCCGCCACCGATTTGACTCAATTTGCTCCACAACAAACTACTTCAAACAGCCGGGCAGCAGCCAATATCAAATCCACCGGGCCGGTCCGACAGCCGGGCGGCCCGGCGATAACAGCCGTTAACCTATTGCGTTCTCCCGGTGGAGCTCGTGAAGCCATGATCGCTAGCGAAATTCTCAATCGCCCTGAACACCGGTGGAAGTAAACTGATCTCAACGGTCTATTAACAGTCGCTCAAATACAATCAAGTATTGAAAGGGGCATGAAAACTGTAGTGGAAACTACTAAAATAGCCCTTATCTTTGTCAGCCTATTTTAGGCGACGGAGAAAATATGACATACCTACAGGAAAATCATTCCTGTCATCAATAATGACTACAAGGAAAATACAACATGAGTGTTATTTCAATTGAACCCGGAACCACTAGAATTGGCTGGATTGGAACTGGCGTGATGGGTGCCAGCATGTGCGGGCATCTCATGGCTCAGGGATTTGAAGCGACTATTTATACACGCTCAAAAGAAAAGGCACAGGGCCTGCTAGATCAAGGTGCTCAATGGGCTGACAGCCCCAAAGCTGTTGCTGAAAACAGTGATGTTATCTTTGCCATCGTCGGCTTTCCGGCTGACGTCCGAGCTGTTTTTCTGAATGAGGATGGTGCACTGGCAGGCAGTAAAGAAGGAAACATTTTGGTTGATATGACAACCAGTGAGCCATCACTTGCCGTCGAGATCTATGATGCCGCCAAAGCGAAGGGTGTGCACAGCGTCGATGCTCCGGTTTCTGGAGGGGATGTTGGAGCGAAAAACGGGACACTGTCGATCATGATTGGTGGTGACAAAGAAGTCGTGGATGCGTTGCAACCCATGTGGGATGCGATGGGCCAAACAATTGTACATCAAGGTGATGCGGGTGCAGGACAACACACGAAAATGGTCAATCAAACGTTGATTGCCACTAATATGATTGGCGTCTGTGAGGCACTGCTGTATGGATACAAAGCCGGACTCGATCTACCTACGGTCATGCAATCAGTCGCTTCAGGCGCAGCGGGCAGCTGGTCTCTTTCCAACCTGGGACCGCGTATCATCGACAAGAACTTTGACCCGGGATTCTTCGTTGAACATTTCATCAAAGATATGGGAATCGCCATTGATGAAGCTAATAAGATGGGGCTTTGCCTTCCAGGGCTTGCGCTCTCAAAACAGCTCTACGAAGGCCTTAAATCTCAAGGGCACGGCCGCGATGGTACGCACGCATTACAACTCGCACTCAATCGTCTTTCCGGCGTTGACTGGAGTTAACAAATTTTTTCTCAAGACTGAAAAAGGCCTGTCCAGCATTTGCCCGACAGGCCTTTTTTATGGTTTCAAATAATGAAAACTATTTTGCAAACCGTACACCAGTCGTCTTTAGCTTGCGACGATAGACTTTGTCTGCAGACGTCGCATAGAGATAGTCCATATCAGCACCTCCAAATGTCACATTGGAAAGGAATGCTCTCTGGGGCTTTGACAGAATACCACTTAAGCGACCCTGAGTATCAAAAACCTGAACTCCCAACGTTGTACAAACATACACTCGGCCTATTTTATCGACAGTCATCCCATCGGCCCCACTCTCTGTAGAACTGACTGGTGTTTGCATAGTGCTGTAAGGTTGCTGATGCTTCAAGGAGCCATCCGAGGCAATCACAAAATTCCATAGATGCTCTCCTTTCATGTCAGAAACAACTAATTGTTTTTGATCAGGCCAGGCAATGATGCCGTTTGGAAACGTGATTCCCGAGGCCACTTCGGTTAATTTTCGTTCCGGCGACAGGTTCCAGATTTTTCCATTCACATGATCCGTAAAGAAAACATTCCCATCTGCCAGCACCACTAAGTCATTACAGTTCACTCCTTTTGCAATGGCTGTTGGCTTGCCTTCATCATCAAACTGAACAATCTCTTTGCCGCCAATGCTGGTCCCGTATAACTTCTCATCAGCTCCGAAAATAAGCCCCGCTGTCCGGTTTGCCTGATCACTAAACAAGGACACTTTTCCATCTAATCCGACTTTGAAAATTTCAGAAGACGGTACATCTGTAAAGTAGATTTCGCCATTTTTATTGACAGCAGGGCCTTCAGTAAACTGATGCCCCTGAGAAACCAATTCCCATCCCTCTCCTTCTAGGATGATCTGAGAAATAGGTAAATCCTGTGCCAGCAATTGCGCCGGAGCAAAATACAAAAACAACAGTAAGAGCAGGGATTTCTTCATTATTAGGCTTCCGCTTATTATTTGGAGGAATTCGGAGTGTCTGGGTGATCACGCCACAGCCATTCAAGAATCTCGGGAAGAATAGTGCCACCGTGGCGACCGCTGTGACCTTCGGTACCCATAACAAATTGATAGTCATAACCGGCATAGTTCAAAGCTGCCGCCATCTGTTGGTTAGCTAACGGCCAGTTTCCAAATAGATTGTCCAAATCAGAGCTGCCTTCTTGCAGGAAAACCCTAATTGGCTTCTTTTCAGCTTTACGAATAATGGCAGGGTAGACGTGCCCCCCACGAATATTTGTAAAGCTTCCGATGTACGAAACGACTTTGGAGAAATAGTCAGGGCGTTCCCAGGCAGCTGTAAATGCACAAATTCCTCCACTACTGAGACCACAAATCGCACGGCCTTCAGCACTCTCTGTCAGGTTGTATCGCTTTCCAATATCCGGCAATAGCTCATCAATCAAAAATCGGGCATACTGATCGCCTAGACTATCATATTCAAAGCTTCTATTTCGTCGCGGTGTACCACCCGATTGCTCGGCAGGAATAACGCCGGGATTAATAAAAATGCCAACCGTTACAGGCATCTTTCCCTGATGGATTAGGTTGTCAAATACCACAGGTACACGGGAATGTCCATTTTCACGTACATACCCACCGCCATCGTTAAAGATCATGACGTTAGCAGGCTTGGCTTTGTCATATTGAGCAGGAACATAAATCCAGTAGTCACGCTGTGTTCCCGGGAAAATTTTACTGTCCTCCCATCGATGTTGCGAAATATTCCCCCGAGGCACACCATCCTGACGTTTTGAATCGGGACCATATTCATACTTGTTTTGTGCCAACAATGGACCAGCAAGTCCTAATAATAGCACTGCTACCATCAAGTCAATTCGAATTCGAGTCATGAACAAAGCCTATAGAATAAAGTGAGCGGTTTTTGTATTTCCATCAATCTATGATAACTAATTGCATGGAGCTCATTAGAAGCAAGCGAGTAAAGATTAGCGCATAGATAAACGACGCCTTTCAAGCAGACGTCGTTATGGAATCTATTTTTAAATCACCCCATCCAGGCAAAATTACTTTTTGCGATGGCGAATCTTCGCACGCATACGTCGCTTTTTACGACCAATTTTGCGGCGGCCTTTTCCTGTACGTTTTGTTCCCACTGGGAATTCTCCAATTCGTTACTCAATCTAATGAGATCTCTGTCGACAAAGCTGCCAACCAAAAGCTTAATAGTATACTCAACCTAACTTAGACGCAACCGCCGATCGACCTGTTTTCAAGTCTAAAACGGCCCCATTCTGTACTCAGTATTACTTGGAACCGGTCATCGTAATACCTCTGGTAAAACTCTTTTGAGCCACAAAAAATAGTATGACCATTGGTAATGTAAACATCACACTGGCGGCCATCAGTAAATGGGTCTGATCGGCGTACGAACTAATAAATTGCTCCAATCCATAAGCTAATGGAAACTTCTCATGGTCACTGAGATACAACAGAGGCCCACTAAAGTCATTCCAACTTGCAACGAGTTGAAACATGGCCACCGTTATCAAAGCAGGCTTACTCAGGGGCAATACAATTCGCCAATAAATTCCAAACTCACTCAAGCCATCGAGCCGGGCGGCTTCGCTAATTTCTTCTGGAATCGACATGAAAAACTGACGTAAGAGAAAAATATAAAATGCATCGCCTAAAAAGGTTGGGAGGATAATGGCAGTCAAGTGATTATATAGTCCCAATTCACTGAAGAGGACAAACCGCGGAATCATAGTGACATGCCACGGCAAAAGCATGGTACCGATCAACAGAGCAAATAGAACGTTGCGGCCACGCCATTTCATACGAGCAAAACCATAGGCTGCCAACGAACATGAAACCACTGTCCCTATGACGCTGCCTATACATAACACAATGGAATTAGCCAAATACTTTACATAAGGAATCGACTGCAGCGATTCGCTATAATTCTCCGTACGAATCGAATTTGGTAGCAGACTGTATGGATCGCTAGTCAACTGCGCAGCCGGTTTCACCGATGCCAACAGCATTAACAATAGCGGAAAGACGAAGAGTCCACTAACAGACAGCAGGGCCAGAAGTTTCCACTTTGAAGGTGATTCAGTCACGCTCCGGACCCTCCTTATACAAAGAGCGATATCGAATTCGATCGATGTGTTGCTGCATATCCTCCGCAAGTGCAGTCAGTTCTTTCGACAAGTCTACAGAATCATCGTTGTACATCATACGCTGAACCAGATTATTGACTTCACGATAATATCGATTCGCTCCCGGAACTAAAGGTGTTGTTTCCTGATCTGTCGCCGCCAATTCAACGAACCGCGCAAAGAGTGGGTGACTTTGAAGGTAAGACTGGAATTCAGGGGATTCAGCCACTGCATTTGAAACAGGTATCCAGCCTCCTGCGGCACAAGTTCTTGCAGCTTCCGCCTCATTTCCGTCTATCCCTGTCCAGAATTTAATAAATTCCCATGCACCCTTTGAGTTTTTTGCATGACGAGGTACAAGAAATACGTTGCCATTGACCCAACCTGTCTTTCCATTAGGTGATACGGAAGGAAGCGGCCACACGCCGTATCGGGTCACTGTCCCACGCATCTTATTTGTTGCCTGTTGGGCAGCTTCGATATCCCTCACACGCCACTGTCCATCCAAAACAATCGCGTACCTTTCCGCCAGAAGCGGAAACATTTTATTGGGTAGGGACTGATCATTCTGTCTGTACGTCGCTACGGCATTGGCACCCAATCTTTCACGATAACTCTGCATCCATCGGAGTGCTTTCTCAATCGATGCATCATCAGGCGTCACTCGACCTGTTGATTCATCATAAAAATCACCACCAAATATTGAACCCCAAACCCAAAGTCGGCGAGGGTCAGGCAAATAGCCGATCTGAGTTAACTCACCGTCTGAATATCGGGTACAGAGTCTTGCGATTTCATCCAATTGTTCTAGCGACTCGAGTTCATCAGGCGCCTCTCTGCGGAGTGCTTGCTCCACAATATCACGATTGAAGTATAAGGCTCGTACGTCGAGTCCATTACACACAGCATATAACCGTCCGTCGTACTCTCCTAACTTTCTGGCTGACGGCAAAAGCCATTTTCTCATTTGCTCGACCTCCTCAAGTGGGGCAATTTCGTCCATCGAAAAAATAGCTTTCCGAAAGGCCCAGTCAGCAACAATAGGGTCATCCTGATTAATCAAATCGGGTGGATCACCACCTGTAACGGACAGAAACAACTTCATATCAAAGTTATTACCTGGCATGGATACTCCACGCACATAATATAAATCCTGACTTTGGTTGAAACGTCTAATAACATCGTCAACCACTTCGCCATCCGGGCCTGACCAAAAATGCCAAAAGACAACTTCTTCACGATCGTCCGGAGACGGACTGGATAGCGAGATTGACATGCCCCAGATCAAAATAATAACTGAAAGAAGAAGCAACAGGGCACCTGATACTTTTCGGAACATTACAAACGCCCCCCCCGATAATGCACCCAATTGCGGCTACTGCGAAACAGCCCCCAAGTTGCTGTTGCCAGTATGACAAACAGGGCCCAAGCAATCGCAGAGGCGTATCCCATTTCCAAATCCCTAAAGGCTGTCAAAAACAATTGCAATGAAATCAAAAGGCTGGATTCTGCCGGCTGTCCTGTTCCTTCACTCACAATATAAACCTGAGTAAATGCCTGTACGGACTGTATGATCCCGAGTATCAGGTTGAAGAAAATAATAGGTGACAACATCGGTAGCGTAATGTAACGAAACTTTTGAAATCGCCCAGCTCCATCTAATTCGGCAGCCTGATACAGAGAAGCGTCAATATCACCAAGTGCTGCCAGATAGATCAGCATAAAGTTCCCAACTCCCCAGAAAGACATAAGGGCGAGCCCGTCTTTAGAACCGAATTGGAAAGGGGTAGGCAAAGACACTCCTTCCTGCATTCCCTGAAACCAAAGGGGTGGAGTTTCATAGAAATAGGCTAAGACTCCATTGACCATGCCATCACGTGGATCGAGCAACCATAGCCAAAGAATAGATGAAGCAACCATCGGCACCATCGAGGGAAGGTAGAAAAGAGTCCGAAAGACTGCCTGTCCCCGAACTTTCCAATTCAACATGACCGCCAATCCGATGGCCATTACGGTTGAGAGAGGGATAGATACAGCTGCAAAATAAAACGTATTCCACAGTGCCTTACCAAAGCCCTCACCACGAATGAATTCACGGGCGATACGCTTATAGTTGTCCACACCTACAAACCGCGGTGACGTTAGCAAATCATACTCGGTAAATGACCATACCAAAGATGCAATGAAAGGGTAAACGAACAGGACAATCAGCCCCAGCAACCAGGGGCTGATAAACAGCCAAGGTGACCATCGATGCAATCCCTTTGAGCCTACTGACATCCTCTTACTCGTCTTTATCTACCGGATTACGCTCTAGTAAATCAAACGATCTACCTGCCTCAATGGAAATGTAGTCTTTCTCCCCCTCCACAACAGGCCGCCGACGATCATAAAAGTGGACAGCGCCATCCCCTTTGACAGCTCCGATATGTCCTTGCACGACTAATGCTGTTCCTTCATCGATTCCAATTCCCAGTAACTGGGGATGCCGGTTCACCAGCGACGTCATATCTTTAAATCGATTCCGTTGTTTAAAGTGCTGATCGATAGCAGATCCGGGAAGAAAGCCGAATCCTTTTTCATACCCCGGAGCCATGATATCCAGATTTCCCAATGGGTTAGCACGAGCCAAATAGTCACCCTGAATTGATGCTCCAGCAGAGCTTCCTCCTATAATCCCTCCTTTGGCAAGTACTTCATGAATCAAAGGGTACGCATCGGTATGTTCATAGGCATCCACAAATCTCCATTGTCTGCCGCCTCCAAACCAAACTCCGTCAGCCGTTTTCAATGCTTCGAGCATTTCTTCAGACTCGACATCGCTACGGGATCGTTGCTTGAGAACAGTGATGTTCTTTGCACCTCCCGCTTCGAACATTCTCTTTCCATAGTCGTCGGGCAGGGGATCGGGCATCGAGGTTGGCAGGACCACAATATGAGCATCTTCGCCCCCCGCCGCCGCCACAAACTCTCTGACCAGCTCCAAAGGCATTCGGCCTCCACCAACGATCATCAACGTGCCGTTTTCAACAATAGGCGGTGCGACTTTGTTGGGAGGAAAGACTGGAAACTGACGATCGCGAACAATACGACGTAGACTTGTTAGATCGATCAGGGCGTTGGCAGCATAAACCTGAGTGTCGTTCTGGTCTTTTCGGGCACGTGGCAATACGGCCGTAACGTTACCGGAACCAACCACTTTCATAAAACGTTTATCCACCAACAAAGCGGTATCTTCATCAATCCCCAAACCAACCTTGGAATCGTTCTTTTGAGTGGCAAATTGTAATCGTCTGAGTCGTTGACGTTCGGTGAAATGCTGGTCTATCACTGCTCCTGGTAACAAATCAAACCCCTGACCCAATACTGGCCGCTTCGTCCCTCCCACGATGGCCAATCGGGATTGAACCGCAGCACCAGCACTCGTTCCACCAACCACTCCGCCCCGTTGAAGTAAGAGGTCCAGTTCTTTTTCAAATAGAGTACCCACATAGGTATCGATTATTCGTTGCTGGATGCCTCCCACAAACCAAACTCCGGTTGCTTCTTTGAGTGCTGCTAGAAATAGATTGGACGATGCTTCTTCACGTGACTTGGCATGTAAGAGTGTGACAGTATTGATATTCAGGTTTTCCCAGGGATGGGTAAAACGCTCCTGTTGTTCAGTACCTGCATTAGCGGATGCAGTCGTCACCACGACAATCTTAGCATCCTCACCACCAGCCCAGTCGACAAACTGTTGGTGAGCGGCAGCTGGCACCTTTCCTCCCCCAGCAATTACAAGCCTTCCTTTGGCACCCGCAGGATTAAGATAGAGATCATTACCCAAAGTCTGTTGTGCTGTGAATATTAGTAAGCCACACAGAACGAAACGCAGCGATTGACTTTTCAAATTAAGATCCTCAATTCATGTAAGTTATTTTAGTTGTTCAGGTTTTTCGTTTAAAAATTGCGATCCAGCTTCCAACGTTTCCACAATCTTTTCGACGTCGTAGACACATCCGCCCCAGGTGCCTCCTCCTACTTTCTGTAACGCAGCCCAAAGACGGGTGTCATCATGTAACGCAGCGTCTTCGGTCAGACCTGCAAACATACTTCTTGATTCGAGTAATTGTTCGGCTTCTTCCGGCATCAGATCCTGGTCGACGGTACCGATTAAATTCACCGAACCTGTCAACTCATTGCGATCCACAATAATCTCAATTCGGTCGCCGTCACGTACCCTGCCGATCGGTCCATCTGCCAATGCTTCCGGCCCAACATGACCAATACAGGCACCAGTACTAACACCGGAAAAACGAGCATCGGTGACAATCGCAACTTCCTTTCCCCACTTGAGAAACTTCAGTGCGGATGTCAGTTGATACGTTTCCTCCATTCCCGTGCCTAGGGGGCCCCGCCCTAGTAACACGAGAATATCTCCTGGTTTTAATGCTGGTTCGATTTGTCCTTTGATTGCCTTGATAGCATCACTTTCCGACGTAAAAACTCTAGCAGGGCCAACTTTACGATAAACTCCATCATCATCTACTACTGATGGGTCAATCGAAGTGGCCTTAATCACCGACCCTTCCGGGCAGATATTTCCCTGAGGGAAGCAAACGGTACTGGTGAGTCCCCTTTGCATTGCTTCCCGAGGAGCAATAATCACGTCATCCGGGTTGATACCATCATGCTGTTGAAGGCGACTTCTCAGTTTCTGCCTTCGTTCGGATTGCTGCCACCAATCCAGTACTTCGTCGAGCGTCTGCCCGGTCACTGTCAGAACCGAGGTATCCAAAAGTTCCATGTCACGCAGATGTAGCATGACTTCGGGAACTCCGCCTGCCAGGAAAAACTGAACCGTTGGATGATTGGCTGGTCCATTTGGCAAGACATCAACAAATCGCGGTACCTGCCGATTTACTTCACTCCAATCGTCTACAGACGGCCGCTGAAGTCCACCAGCATGAGCAATTGCCGGAATGTGTAGTAACAGATTGGTTGAACCGCCACAGGCAGCATGAACCATCATCGCATTGCGAATGGATGCATCCGTCACAATATCTTTCAGCGTGAGACCTTTATCAACTAACCGAGTCAAAGCATGTGCGCTACGTATTGCGTTATCAATCCAAATCGCCTGACCACTTGGTGCCAGTGCTGCGTGCGGAAGCGTCATTCCCATTGCTTCAGCTACTACCTGACTTGTCGCCGCCGTCCCTAGAAACTGACACCCGCCTCCGGGAGTTCCACAAGCACGGCAACCGGCAACAGATGCATCTTCCAGCGTGATCTCACCATGAACATAACGAGCACTAATTGTCTGTACCGCACCGGCATCTTCCCCCTCTTCCGGCGGTAAAGTTACCCCACCAGGAACAATAATACCGGGTAGGTTATTCTGACCATTAAGAGCAAGCATCATGGCCGGTAAGCCTTTGTCACAGGTCGCAACCCCCAATAACCCCTGGCGTGTTGGAAGCGACCTAATCAGGCGTCGCATGACAATGGCCGCATCATTACGGTAGGGCAAACTATCGAACATTCCGGTCGTACCCTGACTACGTCCATCACAGGGATCACTACAATACGCTGCAAAGGGAATACCGCCCAGTTCCTTAATCGTTCGTGATGCGGCCTGGACTAACAGTCCAACTTCCCAGTGACCTGTGTGATACCCCAGAGCAATGGGGGAACCATCTTCAGCTCGCATTCCTCCCTGTGTGCTCAGAACGAGATATTGAGGGCGCAAAAGATCTTCCGGATTCCAACCCATGCCGGCATTTTGAGTAAGACCAAACAAATCACCACTTGACCATGTTCTCAGAATTTCATCGGTAAGCGGCAATGCGCCGCCAGGCCCGGGAGCCTTCGTGCGGACATTCATTAAGTCTGCACCGGGCGTATCCGATTCAAGCAGATTAGCCAATTGGTTAGATGCCGCATCTTCGTTAGTCATTTCATTCACTTTCCTGCATGCCATACGCGTCCTCGGAGGACGACTCTGTCTTTATTTTCACAAATCGTTGTACTATTAATGTTAATAAAACTGGAACACCAATACTTACTCCCATCGCCAGCGGAAACCAGTCGTGTTCGGCTGCGATATGCCCAAAGGCAGTATATGCTAGAGAAATTCCCAGATTGCTGATAATAATTGGGGCTAGGAATCTGCGCCAGCTAAGACCATGTACTCCCATGAGAAGCACACTTGCTTCTGCAAGGACTGGAACTCCCCGAGCCAAAATAAGAAACCCCGGACCGAATCGGTCCGTCATCCCTGCTGCTCGCTCAAGATCCTCTTGCTGCGAAAACCGCAAAGCGAATGATCGTCCATACTTACGAGCGAACCAAAATCCTAATACGGCTCCAACATTCATTCCCAACCACGAGACACAGGTACCGGTGAACCAGTCCATTTGCCCCCCGGTAAAGGTGGACACTACACTGCTGGGGATCGGTAGAAAAATATCACCTGAAAGAAGTAATATAACAATCATTGCCAACCAGCTGGAATTTTCGAACTGAGCGACCCACTGTTCCACCAAATCTCCCATGATAAGAAAGGGAATAATTGGTACTGCCAGGACAAGACAGATCGGAATCAACTGGCGAAACAGTGTTTGCAATGGAAAACTCCGACTTAAATCAAGCGAACCGATAGCCGGCTATAGCTAACTCTTCTTCTGATCTTCAATATCTCGGCTAACCCCAAAGAAGTCACCACCCTTTAGACGTTCATCATCTGTACCCCAGGTAATTTCTTTCGGCATTCGTTTCATCAATGGAATATGTTTCGAACAGTGTATATAGGCTTCTTCAATGGTTACACGAACCCATCGTTCTGGCTTTCTGCCCCCTTGGCGATCACATTTCAACCGAATTTCGCCGGTAACCCGCGGATCTAGTAGTAACTGCTCGTTTTCCATGATTTCCGCCTTGCCATTTAGGTGAAGACCAACTGTCGTTTCAAAAAAATCGATCAGCAATAAACCAATATGAGGATTCTCCGAAATATTGCCCAGACTGGCCATCACGCCGTTCCCGCGCAACTCCGGGTAGACAACTGTCTTGTTATCGAGCGCGACAACAAATCCTGGTAGCCCACACCGTATTGAACAGTCACACTCCCCCCGCCCATCCGATGTGGAAACAAACATCATTTCCATACGCGAAACGAAACGGTGCATTTCATCATTCAGGTGATCAATTACCTGTCGCGAATAAAATCTTTCGGCACGAACTGACGTGCCGTACTTTTGCTGAAGTGAATGTTCACCGCAAGAACCGAGAGGTGAGTCGAACTCAGTATGCGAGTTGGATAGGTCAGTCATTTTTAATTAAAAAGGCGTGAAACAAATGTGATTTGTTTCAGTTTACACACAGTCTTTAAACTCGGTAAGTGAATCATCGTGTCAATCCGCAAGGCTTCACATTTGAGAGTCATGATTATTTGGAATCTATAAAAATTGATCCCATAGCCATTGATCGAATCCGAGGAGATTCCGATACATACCTTTGTAGTCATTCCCGATTCTTCTCCACTAGATGATCAAGCCGGATACTACTACTCTTCTCCACCTTACACTTCAGTTCACGAATTCCAAGCAATGGAATCCCTGCCTGTTGTGGTTCGCCAGCCGAGGATCTATCATGCTAGCTACGCTTTCTACTATGTCGGTGAATCAAGAAAAGATACGACCTGATCAAGATCGCCTTCGGGATTTGGTGCATCAGACTCTCTGCGATATCGGCCAACTCGAATCATCCCAGTTCCCTCTCACTGAGCGACCTCTGACACAGGGTGGAAACCCTTGTGGAGTTCTATTCAGCGTAAACGGTCCGCGACAGGTTAGGCTAACGGCAGTTTGGGACGCGATGAAAAATACGCTCTTTGTTTACGATTCCACCGGCAGTCGATGTGACCAACTTTCAGTCGACGGCCTGACAGCAGCATCAGCCTAGAAAGACAATCAAAAGATCAGTTCTTTTCCAAGCTCCAGTCAATTCAGCTGGAGCTTTTTCAATGATCAAATTGAGCCGAAACTACATAGGAACGAATGCCAAGGGGATTCCAGTCCCAAACGTGCGGCAACCTTTAACTTTACGTGACTAGTCCGACGTCATGACAGAGGCTGTCGAACGGCCAACAAAATAACTTCTCCACAGATTCGTTAAAGGAGTTGCCAATAGGTAGTAGATAAAAATGACAGGAAGCGCGATCTCCTGAAATACTAGGGCCGAGATGATGGCAAACAAGAGCTGTACAATTTTAAAGTAATGTCGCTTCATCGACTTTTTCTTGGCCAACTGCTTAGCCAGATGCGGATACCGTACAGCCGATACCATCAGCCAGGCCAAAACCACTGTCAGTGGTGGAACTACTATCATCACCAATTGATAGACATCAACATTTATGCTCTCAAGAATGGCTTCTTTTTGAAGCATGATATCGGGCAAGGCCATGGCAAATGTAGCAATGGTCCCTGCAGCAGCAGGTGACGGGAGCCCACGAAAATAGGAAGTATCCCCTCCTTCTTCCGCCTCCACGTTGTAGCGGGCAAGTCTCAAAATAGCGCACAAAGTGTATATGCCTGCCGCCCCCTTCATCAAACGAGGATGAAAATGATCAGCGAAGAATAACATAATAAAAGCCGGAGCAACCCCGAAAGTTATCACATCGCACAAGCTATCCAATTCCATTCCGAACTTGCTGGTCTGATTGAGTAGGCGAGCCACTTGTCCATCAAGTGCATCGAACAACATCCCCAAGAAGATGAGCAGACCAGCGTAGCGTAAAGCTTCATAAGCACTGTGGTCTAGTGACAGTGCCGAGGCCTTTTCTATTCCTTCAACTGCGAGACGCACGCCAATCGCTTTAGTAGCCAGACCGATCGCTGCCAGCCCACAGATTGCATTTCCCAACGTCATCAGAGTTGGCAAGATCGGAAACTTGGAATCGTCTGACAATTCGTCTTCGAGATTCACTTCGAGGTCATGTGTTACATCGTCGTTCATAGGAACAATTATAAACCCGCCTCAGAAGAATTGATAATGAGCAATTTACTCATACCTGGCAAAAACCGTCGAGCCAGCCTGAACCTTGTTTCCAAGCTCGACCAGAATTTCCAGCCCTTCTTCTTTGGGAAGGATCAGTTCCGTTCGAGATCCCAGCTTGATCATTCCGAATTGAGCTCCGCGATCAAAAGCTTCACCCGTTTTGGCATGACACACAATACGTCGAGCGAGTTGCCCCGTAATCTGACGAACACGCATGACACGGTGAGGAGCTTCTGTCGACTCCAGCCACAACTCAAGCCGCTCGTTTTCCCAAGCTGATTCAGGCTTTAGGGCACTTAGAAATTTCCCCTGACGATAACGGGAAGCAAATACGGTACAAGCAATCGGAACCCGATTGATATGAACATTGAAAACAGAAAGAAAAATAGCTATTTTTATTGCCGGCCCTCCAATCACGTCATCATGTTCTATCTCCTCGATTAAGTCGATTTTTCCGTCGGCGGGTGAAACTACTAAACCGGGATCCTGTGGAATTATTCGATTTGGATTTCGGAAAAACCAAATCACTTCAGCTTCCAACAAGAAGGGAACGATGGCGGCAAACCACCAATAAGGTGAGGAGATACAAGCAAGGTAGATAAACAGAGCCAGCGCAGGTAACAGGACAGACGAAAAGATTATCATTTCTGCCAATCCGGCGCGTGCAAATCCAAGTTTTTCACGCCCGGTAAAGGGATCGTCTTCGATATCCCAGTAGAACCCTGGCAAATTCACATAGAATTTGAGGTCGCGTGGATCTAACACATCCCAGGGACATTGATTGAACTCGCCTTTACGAGTTGCTGCCATTCGTTGAACATAACCACGTCGAAATGTCTTCAGGTAAACGCGACGAATACGCCCCCAAAGCAACTCCATTCGCATACAAAACCCACCCCCGGGTTGAACGCAGTGGATTTGAGAATCGTGCGGCTGAATAGGTCGGCCACCAGGAGTTAATTGAGGAGATGAGTCTGACATGGAGCGTACTTCGCGAAGGCCAATACGTGTTGGTGCGGGCAACATACGTTAAAGTCGAATTATGGGTCATGGCGTATGCTGTGTAAACCCGTTGAGCACAATGCCACTCGTCTGAATGTCATCACAACTTCTTTGTTGGCACTCGAATCGAGCCCATATGCGTTTCCATTTGAGTGGGTATGCCCGATGAAGATTCTAGATGCAGGTTTGGAGAGAATGCCATCTAACACCAAAACACCTCTGCTAGCTTGTCAGGTTTATGACAAACGAGCAGAGGTGTAGAGGACGGCAGGAATACCAGTTGGGTGGCATTCCTGAAGTAGGCCTGGACGGACTCGAACCGCCGACAAAGGGATTATGAGTCCCCTGCTCTAACCAACTGAGCTACCAGTCCATAACGACCTTGACGAGACTCGAACTCGCAATCGCTGGATCGACAGTCCAGTGCATTAACCAATTATGCTACAAGGCCAGTACCCCGTAGGAG
>PBCP01000011.1 GCA_002717145.1 Planctomycetaceae bacterium
TTCATCATCACCATCGTTCGTCGAAGTGGTGGTTGATAAAAACCGAGAATGGAATCACATCTGAGAAATTCAATGACCAAGCATATATTTGTTACCGGTGGTGTTGTAAGTTCCTTGGGGAAAGGACTGACAAGTGCTTCAATTGGGCTGCTTCTTGAGCAACGTGGCCTCAGCGTCAAAATGCAGAAGCTAGATCCCTATATCAACGTGGATCCCGGTACGATGAGCCCTTACCAACATGGTGAAGTCTATGTGCTGGATGATGGAAGCGAGACAGATCTCGATTTGGGCCACTATGAACGATTTACCAACAGCCCGCTCACCCGTGACTCGAACTATACTACTGGCCAGATTTATCTGTCGGTGATCGAAAAGGAACGGCACGGCGAGTTCTTAGGTAAAACGGTTCAGGTGATTCCTCATATTACCAACGAAATCAAAAACGTAGTGAAACGTCTCGTTGATGATGATACCGATATCGTGATTACAGAAATTGGCGGTACCGTTGGGGACATCGAAAGCCAGCCATTTCTTGAAGCGATTCGTCAGTTTGCTCAGGACGTCGGTAAAGAAAATTGCCTGTATATTCACCTCACTCTGGTTCCTTACCTCAAAGCAGCCGGCGAGCTTAAAACAAAACCAACACAACACAGCGTAGGTCAACTCCGAGAGATCGGTATCCAACCCGACATTTTGATTTGTCGTACAGAGCAGGAAATCAGTCGTGAAGACTGTGAGAAGATAGCCCTGTTTTGTAACGTTCCACTCGAAGCGGTGATTGAAGAGAAAGACATGGACTTCTCAATTTATGAAGTCCCGCTGGCACTGAAAGAACGCCAACTCGACGACTTGATTACCGATCGCTTAGGCCTCAGTGCGCCAGAAGCCGATCTGAACGACTGGAAGACACTACTCCACGACCTGCGAAACCCTCAGCAGGAAATCAGTATCGCCGTAGTTGGTAAATATGCTGAACACAAAGATGCCTATAAATCAATTTATGAAGCATTAGACCACGCCGGAATTCACAATCGGGCTCAGGTCAGAATTGTCCCCGTTCAAAGTGAATTGGTCGAACATGAGGGTCCGGAACGTCTGTTATCCGGATTCGATGGAATTCTGGTTCCTGGCGGTTTTGGTGAACGGGGAATTGAAGGAAAAGTTCGGTCGATTCGATTTGCACGAGAACGTGAGATACCATATTTCGGGATTTGCTTAGGCATGCAGACTGCATGTATTGAATTTGGCCGTAATGTGGTCAATCTGGAAAATGCTCATTCCACCGAATTTGATAAAAACACTCCGCATCCAGTCATCTGCTTGCTCGACGAACAGAAGAATATCACGGATATGGGCGGAACGATGCGACTGGGAGCTCAACCCTGTGTGCTTGCAGAAACGAGTAAAGCACGTGACTGCTATCAAGCTGAAGAAGTCGATGAACGGCATCGTCATCGTTATGAATTCAATCATGTTTATCGAAGCCAATTTGCTGCTAACGGCATGATCGTTTCAGGGACAAGCCCGGACGGACTCCTTCCTGAAATTGTGGAAATTCCTGAGCATCCGTGGTTTGTTGCTGTGCAATTCCACCCGGAATTCAAGTCCAAACCTACGCAGTCTCACCCCCTCTTCGCCGGCTTCATCGAAGCCGCTGTGAAACGCCATCTGTCGCGGGGTGATGCACCCAAGGAACAACAGCTCGAGCAGAAAGTTGAATCTGTCGACACAGCCGAATAATACCAATCTGCGGCTACCAACAGAACCCAACTTAATGCTTCTTTGATATTTGTCAGGGCGATTCACGTCAGAACCTCGTGTGTTTCTGCGCTCTTCGTATATATTAGGGATTCAGGAAACGAAACAGGAGAACAATAAGTATGTCTGAAACACCAGAAACACCTGACCCAGCAGAAAATGAAATTCAGCCAGTGGAATCGAGTTTGGAAAACACTTCTGAATCACAAAATAATGATGCTCACGAGGACATTAATCAGCAAGCTTCAAGTGCTGAAGGTGAATCAACCCCCGAGAGTTCAAGAGCAGAGGATAGCCAGGAAGAATCCGTTGAATCAGAGTCAACCGCAACGGAATCGGAGCAAATGAGCGAGGAACAGGTTGATGAACTTGAAAACGTAGAATTTCCCGAAGCCAGCTTTGATATGTTACTTATGCAACACCACACTCAGGCAATGCTTGCGATGGGCATGATTCCCGATCCGGCGACCGGCCAGGTTATCAAAAACAAATCGGCTGCCAAATTTCATATCGACATGCTCGGTATTATTCAGGAACGCACCAAAGGCAACCTCAATCAGGGTGAAGAAGAAGCACTCAATGGAGTATTGCATAACCTGAGAATGATGTTTGTTGAAGCTAATAAGTAAGTCGGTTATGAAAAATGAGTGACGATGCTTTTCAGCATGAATCCCCGGAAACCCCGCCAGACAATCAGGAAGATCAGCGTCAGTTTGAAGGTGTCCTGAACGATGACGCATACGCCGGTTGGCGGCGTGCCGGAATCAAGGTGCGCCATTTCCCAAAGACTTCCGGTGTGTATCTTATGAAAGACGACGTCGGTCGCGTTATCTATATTGGTAAAGCAAACAACCTTAGAAGCAGGGCCGGCAGCTACTTCACCAACCGTTCCATTAACGACACTCGTATTTCTAAATGGCTTCACGAAATCCATGATATCGATTTCATGGAATGTGCCAGCGAAGTCGATGCATTGCTCACCGAAGCCCGGCTCATCAAAGATATCCAGCCGCCTCATAATAAAGAGCAACGGGACGACAAATCATTTCCATATATTATGATTTCCAATCGGGAAGATTATCCGCGTGTCGAGGTTACCCGGGAACCGCCTGATAAAAATGCTCGTCTCTACGGTCCTTTTACCAGTGCTGGCTCTCTCAACGGGGCTCTCAGCGTTTTACAACGCATTTTCAAATTCCGCAATTGCTCGCTCGACATCGATGCTAATGATGAAAAGTGGAAATGGTATCGGCCGTGTTTACTAGCTGCAATTGACCAATGCTCCGCTCCTTGTAACTTACAAATCAGCAAAGAGGATTATGCCAAAGACATCCGTCGTCTTCAAATGGTACTCGACGGTAAAAAAACACGACTGCTGCAGGGCATGAAGAAAGAAATGCAGAAGGCTTCTGCAAATCTAAAATTCGAACAGGCTGCTAAACTCCGAGATGAAATAAAAATGCTGGAGTCTCTCGATCGACGCGGTAACCTGGATACTCACGAACAACCGGAAGTGTTTTATACAGATCCCCGCAAAGGCATGGCTGGATTGAGAAAGGTTCTTGGGCTCGATTTTGAGCCACGGACGATAGAGGGCGTGGATATCGCTCATCTAGGTGGTTCCGAAACCGTTGCCAGTCTGGTGCAGTTTATTGACGGGCTACCATTTAAGCCGGGCTATCGGAGGTTTCGCATTAATGACGTCGATGGTGTTGATGACTTTCGTAGTATCTATGAGGTTGTGAGCCGAAGGTTCAAGAGGCTATCTGAAGAAAACGAACTATTCCCGGACATCCTTCTGATAGATGGAGGCAAGGGACAGCTCAGTGCGGCAGTGGCAGCCTTTCGGGATATTAACGTCACTCCGCCCCTTTTACTTTCTATCGCTAAAAAAGAGGAGCTGATCCATCGGCCGGGCGAAGATGAGCCCCTACGTCTTAGCCGCAATTCATTTGCTCTTCGATTACTTCAATACATACGAGATGAAAGTCACAGGTTTGCTCAACACTACCATCACATCTTACGACGTAAGAAAGTCATTCCTGATTAGTAGCTCAACACCCTAAACTAAATATCTTTCAGCCAACCCAAAACCCTCTCCACAAGAACCGACGAAAGCCCCGGCGAATGGAAGGTTGATTACAGATTAGGTTTGATGAATCCCTTTTTTCTACGGCAAGTCATGAAAACTTGGCGGGGGAATTCAACCATTCTTTACTCCCAAAAGATCCAGTGGGTTTTCTGCCCACGCCTTATGTCTTAGTCATGGGTTTCCATTCACAGGGGCCCCTCTCTTACTAAAAAAAACAGCGGTTTATTGTTTTTTAGGCGGAAACTCCTTGCAATCTAAGCTGAGTTCAATAAACTCAATTTGTGGGTTATTTACCCATTTATATCCATAATCATTTTGTTTTGTGGGTTTTTAACCCAAACCAACCGCAAGCTTGTTGGGAGGATGCAAGGAGGCATCGTGACCACGTTGAGTTCAACTACGTCAAAGAGGCAAACCAGACGAAGCAATGTCTTCTCACGAAACCCTATTGTTTGGCGAACATCGACGCACCCTCGACCAGCGGTATCGGCTTTCTATTCCGTCAGAGCTTGCAGAACAAATTCAAACATCGGGATCGGAACTCATACTTGCCAAGGAACGTCCGGGCTGCCTCAGTCTGTGGAATGCAAATCCCTGGGAGTCTCATCTGCAACGTGGAATCACATGGGTAGCAGACAAATTGAAGGCCGGCAAACTCGAGAATCAAACCAATCAGCTTCTACAACTAGGTCGTCTCCTCAGTACTCGGCATGTTCCACTTCAACTTGCCGGTCGCGGTCGACTTGTCATACCCGAGGGGTTTCGGGAATTCCTAGGAGTAGAGCCCGGTGGAGCTCTATTCGTCGTAGGAGCATCTGTTTGTGTGGAACTTTGGCACCCGGAAAGATGGGTCGAGTACTTAAATCAACAAATGCCGGAATTCAGGGAGCTCTTTGAAGAATTAAGTAATTAACTAACGAAACAACCAGCCCGAATACAGTACGATTTTTTATATGTAAACCGCATTATCTGGGTCTCTCTTGTTGGGAAGCAAGTAAACCACGGATGGGTTTAAGTGGCACGGAAGCTACAAAGTTGTCGTATTGTATCGGGCTTTTTTTACACCATCGCCCCCACAGAAGTCCGCAACAATCTCTTAAAATGAATATTCGCTAGCCAACTTCTTTTTCAGTCAGGTGCACTCAACCGTTACTCAACATGGCTTACCTCATAGGAATCGATGAAGCAGGGTATGGACCGTTTCTTGGGCCACTTTGTATTGGAGCGACATACTGGAGCGTGCCGGACGAATTACTCACGGCCGATCTCGACCTGTATCCGTTGTTAGAAGACCTTGTCACCACAACGCTTAAAGATAAGTCGCGTATCATGATCGGAGATTCCAAGCTGGCATACAAACCCGGAAGTGGACTGAGAAATCTGGAACGAGCAATCTTTCCATTTTTCGAATCTCCAGTCATTTCATTCCAACGTTGGATGGAAACGTTTGCTGTTAAATGGAATGACTGGTCAAGTCACTCACCCTGGTTCGAATCGTACAATCAAACTCTGCCTACTGCTCTCAATCCGGAGACTCTTGGCGATTTGAAACAACTTGCTCAAACCTCTTTAGACGAAAGTCCTGTTAGCTTTTTGGGTGCGAAAGTGTGGTGTCTTCCTGCTCATCGGTTTAATCTACTGCTCGACAGTTTTCCTACAAAAGGCGCACTACTGTCTCACTGTTCGCTCACTTTAGCACAGCAGATCGCCGAATCATTGCCATTGGGTCAACTGCAAATTCATTGTGACAAACATGGTGGAAGAAATCAGTACAGTCACATTCTGCAACAACTATTTCCTGATTATCTGGTGGAAATTCACGAAGAAAGTCGGGAGATTAGTCGTTATGCCTGGGGTCCTCCTGAACAACGTGTTCATTGTCGTTTTGTAGCAAAAGGTGAAAGTTTCCTGCCGGCAGCTCTGGCATCCATGTTTGCCAAGTACACGCGGGAATTAACCATGGATGCCTTCAATGCCTGGTGGGCTCAGCATCTTCCGGAAATCAAACCTACCGCCGGATACCCTCAGGATGCCAAACGTTTCTTAGCTGAAATTGAGCCCTTACTTGAGCCATTAGGGATTGATCGCGACGTATTGTGGCGAAATAGTTAAGCCATTTATGAAATCCGCATCCCTGCATAGAATAAGACCATATCAGTGCCTCCTGAAAATGTAGAACATGCTTGATCCAGTCAAACTTAAAGCCGATTTCCCAGTTCTGCAGCAAACAGTACACAATGGTGTGCCGTTGGTGTATCTAGATAATGCTGCCTCTTCCCAAAAACCCCAAATTGTCATCGATACCTTGAGTAGAATCGACAGTACGGTCTATGCCAATGTGCATCGCGGCGCTCACTGGCTTAGTGATGAAAGCACCGCTCTTTACGAAGAATCACGTGACGCCGTTGCAGAATTCATTCATGCGTCCAGTTCACGAGAAATCGTCTTCACCACGGGTACGACCGGAGCCATCAACATTGTGGCTCGAAGCTGGGGCGACGCCAACGTAAACCAAGGCGATGAAATCCTGCTGACTCGACTGGAGCATCACTCGAATATTGTCCCGTGGCAACAATTGGCTCAGCGTAAAGGAGCCCAAATAAAGTGGTGTGATATCACCGAGGACGGTTGTTTAGATCTGGAGGAATTTGAGAATTTATTGTCAGACAGGACTCGCGTGGTTGCCTGTACTATGGCCTCAAATGTTCTGGGAACATTCACCCCCGCAAAACAAATAACACAACTGGCTCATGAAGCCGGAGCCATTGTTGTCCTTGATGCCGCTCAGGCAATACCACACCAAGCGATGAACGTGTTGGAACTGGAAGCGGACTTTGTCGCCTTTAGTGCTCACAAAATGCTTGGTCCCTCAGGAATTGGAATCCTATACGGCAAAGAAGCCTTACTTGAGTCGATGCCTCCGTTTTTGGGGGGCGGTTCGATGATCGACGTTGTTTCCGAACAGGGATTTACAACCGCCGCGTTACCGGCCAAATTCGAGGCCGGAACTCCGCCGATCTCCCCAGTATTAGCGTTACCTGCCTGTCTGGAATACCTGACTCAGATTGGAATGGAAAATATCCATCAACATGAACTTGAGCTCGCAAGCTATGCACACGCACAATTAGATACTTTAGGAAAAGTAAATATTCTCGGACCGGCGCCCAGTGAAAAAGCAGGAGTTGTCAGCTTTACTGTCGATAATCTCCACCCACATGATTTGACTCATGCGTTGGACAATCAGGGGGTAGCGATCCGTGCGGGCCATCATTGCGCCATGCCTCTTCACCAACGGTTAGGAATCACAGCAAGTGCTCGAGCCAGTTTCTATCTCTACAACACGCGGGACGACGTCGACACATTGGTACAGGCAATCGACAAAGCAATTCGGCTATTCAGCTAAATTGTCTAGATCACCTGTTTCCTCAAACTCTGCAGACAATTTGGAATCATGTGACTGCTGTAACTCTTCCCAAAATTGTTTCACAACTTCGCGGTCCGGAAGTGTACTGTGTACGTGGGAACGATGATCGAGCAAATACTTCTGAGCTTGCCAGGGATCCATGTTCCTAGCTGCCATTAACCAGCAAATGGCAACGGTTGCACTACGCCCCCGTCCGGCCTTGCAGTGAATATAAACAGTATTTCCCTGTTCTACGTGTTGAGTGACGAAGGCGACTCCCTTCCTAACGTCTTCAAGTGACGGGGGTGTAAAATCAATTGTCGGAATTCGCAGTTGTTCGATCGAGTGCTTTTCGTACTGAATCACAGGGCCGCCGTATTCGTTACATGTATTCACGACTGCCCGAACTCCTTCGGCAGCCATATTGTCAACATCAAAGGGAAACGGAAATGCCCCCACGATGACATGTTCGTCGATAAAATCCCACCAGTTACGCACTTTCAATATTCGTCCCAGCAGAACGTTCCAGGCGAGCGTGATGGGAAACAGGATGCGTGCTCCAAGCCATTTCAAAGCTTGCATTTCAGAATCACTCGTGTGTTTAACCGTAAAATAATCGAACTCCTAAGAACTTGATTGATGAAGAATGAATCAATCAAGTCCGTAGATTCTAATCACAATTTGCTCGTATTTGATATACCTATTTCAAACCCTCCCGAATACGACTATGATTGCCGCACGATTATTCACTCTCCGATCACTTCATTCTTTTGGCTCCAACAACAAATTCATGATCTCCAAACCGATCATTAGTGTCAGTGGACTGCGGGCAGTTGTCGGCGATTCACTGACACAAGAACTCATCGAACAATACATCTCGGCCTATGCATTTCAATTAAATCAAAATGCTGCCGAAGGCCCCGTTGTATTGAGTCGTGATGGAAGGGAATTCGGTGAGACGATCTGCCAGTGGGTACAACAAACACTCACACGTTACGGAAGAGACGTCCTTTATGCGGACATATTGGCAACTCCCACAGTAGGAGTGCAGATTCTGGAACATCAGGCGGCAGGAGCAGTGCAAGTTACCGCCAGCCACAATCCCCCTCAATACAATGGCCTTAAACTCTATGGTGCTGACGGAAGGATTCTCAATGCTAAAAAGGGTAGTCTGTTGCTGCAACATTTTCATCAACAGGACACCCCGGCGGAATCCAAGCCAGGCTCCGTCAAAAAACTGACGGATACAAATTCAATACATCTCGCAAAACTTCTTGCCCTGACCGATATTAGCAGAATTCAGCGAAGTCAGTTTCGAGTCTTGCTCGATAGTAATCATGGTGCAGGTTCAGTTTTAGGCCTACCACTGCTCAAGGCTTTGGGTTGCGACGTAGTGGCATTAGGACAAGAACCTGATGGAAAATTTGCACATCCAGCCGAACCGACGGCTCAAAACCTTATGGATGTTTGTAAGCAGGTTGTCGCTCACCAGTGTGACATAGGACTCTGCCAGGATCCGGACGCCGATCGACTGGCCTTGATCGATGCCCGGGGGAATTATCTGGGAGAAGAATATATGCTGGCATTGTGTATGAAGCAGCTATTATCTGAAGAACCATGTGACGTGGTGATTAATTGTGCGACTAGCCGAATGTCCTACGATTTAGCTGATGAAGCAGGCCAAAGGTGTTACGAGTCGGCCGTGGGTGAAGCAAACGTGGTGGACATGATGTTAGCCAGAAAAGCGGGATTCGGCGGTGAAGGTAACGGTGGACCGATCGACCCTCGAGTCGGACTGATTCGTGATAGCTTTGTTGGCATGGTTCGCGTCTTGGCTTTGATGGCTCGGGAAAACCAGCCTATCGAGAACATTGCGAAGGGGATTCCGGCGTATGCCATTTACAAAGACAAGGCGCCGCTCGACGGCACGGATGCATCGTCGGTTTTTGCCAAACTAACAAAACAATTTCCTGACGCGTCAGCTGATCAAACCGATGGTCTCAAACTTCGCTGGGCTAATGGTGACTGGTTGCTGGTGAGAGCAAGCAACACTGAACCGATCATCCGCGCTATCGCCGAAACAAAGTCTCTATCAGACTCAAAAGAGCTATGCCAAAAAGCACTTAGAACTTAGCCGATCCGATCGGCTTGCTAATGGTTTATTACGGTTGTCTAAAGGCGAAAGAGCATTAACGCCCGATTACATCTTTGCCGACGTAAGGCCGTAATACTTCGGGAACGAGAATAGTTCCATCCTCCTGTTGGTTATTTTCCATCACAGCGATTATCGCCCGACTAATGGCAATCGCTGTCCCATTGAGAGTATGCAGGAACTTGGTCCCCTTTTCCCCCTTTACTTTATATCGCGCGTTCAAACGGCGCGCCTGATAATCCGTGCAGTTAGAAGTGCTCGTGACTTCTCCCCACTCACCATTCTCACCTCGTCCCGGCATCCAGGCTTCGAGGTCATACTTGCGGTACGCAGGTCCACCTAAATCACCTGTCGCAGTATCCACGACGCGATAGGGAATACCAAGGTTATCAAATAGCTCACATTCAATCTGACAAAACTGCTCCAACGTATCTTCGCTCTGTTCAGGCAGGGTGAAAGCAAACATTTCAACTTTTGTAAATTGGTGTACTCTGTACAAACCACGTGTTGCCCGACCTGCCGCTCCGGCTTCAGTACGGAAGCAATGGCTAATCCCACAAATCTTCAACGGTAATGCTTCGGAATCCAGGGTCTCACCTGCCATCATCCCACCAAGTGTTATTTCAGCGGTTGCCACCAAATTGAGATTGGAATTCTCAATGCTGTAAATCTGAGTTTCAGGACCACGTGGGATGTATCCGGTACCATGCAGGATCTCGCTGTAGGCTAAGTCCGGTGTAATCACTGGGGTAAAGCCGTTTTGGATAAGATGATTCACAGCGTATTGTTGCAAAGCAAGTTCAAGCAGTACCGCATCATTTTTGAGGAAATAAAATCCTGCTCCGGCAATTCGAGCTCCCGCTTCAAAATCGATCAAATCGTGTTTTTCAGCCAGTTCCACATGATCCAATACCGTGAAATCAAAGGAACGAGGATCATGTTTTCCTCGACGAACTTCCAGATTAGATTTATCGTCTTCCCCCACAGGAGCTGCCGGGTGCGTCATATTAGGTATGCCAGACTGAATTTCTGCGATCTCAGCTGCTAGTTCATCATGTTGTTTTTGGGCAGTCTCTTTCTGCTCTCTCAACGCCCGGCCTTCCGCCTTTCGTTCTTCGCGTTGCTCATCGGAGGCAGCCTGCCCGATCGACTTAGAAACTTCATTGGCTCGACGATTCAGGTCTTCCGCCTGTTTTAGCAGCTCACGACGTTGCCCTTCCAGCTCCACCAGTCGGGATACGTCGGCAGTCACGCCTCGCAATTCGCAGTTTTTGGAGACGGCTTCTGCATTTTCAACAATGAATTTACGATCCAGCATCGATGTCTAATCCCGTTTAATTTTGCTTATTTCCTGCCAGAGGTAAGCACTGGCCTTGGTTCCCCGATAGAAATCGTCTAACGAGAACTTTTCATTGGGACTATGCGTGTTATCATCGTCAAGTCCCCACCCTAACAGTAACGTATCTATTCCTAGCAGTTCACGGAAGGCGGTTACGACCGGAATTGAGCCACCTTCCCGAATAAATACGGGTTTTGTTCCGAATCCCTTGCCAATGGCTTCTGCTGCAGCAGACATGTATGGACTATCGAGAGAAACGACCACTCCAGGAGCTCCGTGGTGATGAAGCAAATCCATTTTGAGCCCCGGGGGTAGCAATGACTCCAGCATTTGCTGTACGCCTTTACGTATTTTGTCCGGATCCTGATTAGGGACAAGTCGGCAGCTGAATTTGGCTCCGGCTTTAGCCGGCAAGACCGTCTTCGCTCCTTCTCCCTGATACCCTCCCCAGATACCGTTAATGTCGCAAGTTGGCCTGGCCCAACGCCGTTCCAGAGTCGTATATCCCTGTTCACCGTGAACTTCTTCAATTCCCAGCTTCGATTTGAATTGATCCTCAGCAAATGGTAGTAATGCAAATTGCTCACGTTCACGATGCTCTAATTCATTCACATCATCATAAAAACCAGGAATCTGAATTCTACCGTTCTCGTCAACCAGCTTCCCCAGCATTTGGGTCAGCGCATTGACCGGATTGGATACAGCACCGCCAAATGTTCCACTATGTAGGTCCTGTTTCGGGCCTTCCAGATACACTTCAAAGTAAACGATGCCTTTCAGGCCATAAGTGATCGCTGGCTGGCCTTTGGCAAATTGGCTTGTATCGCTAATCACAGCCACATCCGCCGTCAGTCGATCTTTGTACTGTTGTAAAAACGGGTCCAGATTCGACGAACCGCATTCCTCTTCACCTTCGATCACATATTTGATCTGGATCGGAAGTGATCCTTCGGTATCCATCCAGGCTTGAGCACTTTTAATATGCGTCAGCATCTGTCCCTTATCGTCGGTTGCACCACGGGCATAAACATTGCCATCACGAATGGTTGGCTCAAAAGGAGGGGTGATCCATTCATCGAGTGGATCCGGAGGCTGAACATCATAATGTCCATATACCAGCACAACCGGCGCTCCTTCCACTACTGGAGTCTCGGCATACACAATCGGATGCCCTTTGGTTTCGACTACTTCAGTTGTAAAACCAAGATTTCGGAATTGATCGGCAACCCATTCACCAGCTCGCTGAACTTCCGCTTCATACTGACTGTCGGTACTGACGCTGGCCATTCTCAGAAGTTCGAACAAGTCGTCCTGATTCCGCTGACGATTTTCATCTAGATACGCTGCAATTTTTTCCATGGTTGTACTTTCCAGGATAGATGGGTTCGTAAGGCATATTACCGCAACAAAGGTTGGTTTACTTAAACCTAGTCTAAAATCTTTTTGGTCACTGGTAAGACGTACAATATAATGACTACGAAGGCGATCGGCCATTATGAATCGCCAATAAGATGATCACTCTGATGAGTCCTAATCATGAGTCAGGAAGCTACTCAGCCCGTTGTTGAAACGGACCAGAAACCGCAACAGCAACCTCGCTACAACGTCGTACTATGGAATGATGAAGACCACACCTACGAGTATGTCATTCACATGCTTAAGGAGCTATTTGGGTTCAATGTGGAACAGGGTTTTAAGCTAGCAACGAAAGTAGACAATAACGGCCGTGCAATTTGTTTAACGACGACACTCGAACATGCCGAATTAAAACGAGACCAGATTCATGCGTATGGAAAGGATGAACTTATTGCCAAGTGCGAAGGTTCAATGTACGCTACGATTGAGCCGGTTGATTAACTCGTTCTAAAGAGTCTCATGTCCGCAAAGCTGAAAACAATTACACTTGGCTGCAAAGTCAATCAATACGAAACTGAATTTATTCGTGAAGGTCTGTCACAGATTGGATACGTTGATGCGCAGCAGGATGAAACGGCAGATCTCTGCATTGTAAATACCTGTACGGTTACCAACGAAGGGGATTCCAAGAGCAGGAAAGTGATACGCCAGCTCGCCAGGGAAAATCCGGATTCCCGAATCGTCGTCATGGGATGCTACGCAACACGCGCTCCTGAAGAAGTCGAAGCTCTACCGAATGTCGCCGAAGTCGTTACAGATAAACGCGAGCTCCCCGACATGCTTGGGCGCTTTGGGGTTGTGGATATCCCGACCGGAATTTCAGGATTTGGCAATCGCCACCGTGCTTATGTCAAGGTACAGGACGGCTGTCTTTTACGCTGTAGCTATTGCATCATTCCTCACGTTCGCCCTGAACTCACCAGTCGGCCGATGCAGCACATCCTGGATGAGGTCGATCGTTTGGTTGCCAATGGTTACAAAGAGCTGGTTTTGACAGGAATTCATATTGGACACTACGGTGTCGACTGGAACATGAAAAAACCGCGTGAAGAGTGGATTCGTCTGGCAGATTTGGTACGTAGCATTGCCCATCATCCCGGAGAATTTCGCATCCGCATTTCCAGCATTGAGGCTACGGAAGTCACGAAAGAATTGATTGCCGTTATGGCTGAATTTCCGGAAAAGATCACCCCCCATTTGCACATCTGTCTGCAAAGCGGATCGGACTCCGTCCTGCGTCGAATGCGTCGTCGCTGGAGCAAGAAGACTTTTATTAACCGTTGTAATTTGATCCGCAAGGCTCTGGATAATCCTTCGTTTACCACAGACGTTATCGTGGGATTCCCCGGCGAGACCGAGGAGGAGTTTGCTGAAACTCTGGAAACTGTCCGTGAAATCGGGTTCTCGAAAATTCACATGTTTCCGTTTTCCGCCCGCCGTGGCACCCCCGCCGCGGAGATGGATCAACAATTGCCGAAGCAAGTAAAGAAACAACGTGGACGCGAACTGGCCCGAGTCGAGAATGAACTTCGGCAGGAATACTTCGCCAGCCTGATTGGTTCCGAATTGGAAGTACTGGTGGAATCTCAGGTACATAATTCGGAAAATCAAATGGTTGGAACGGCTTGCCGCTACGCTCCAATTCAATTCACGGGTGATTCATCTCTCATCGGTTCACTCGTCAAAGTTGTTGCTCAGGAAGTTCAAGACGACCGTATTCTTGCCAGCCTGATCGAGTAATTCCACGCCGTTTCGGATATTAGAAACGGGACAGATAGCTTGAGCCGATGGATTTTTTGGGGACATGTATTGGACGAGGCTGGATGTCAAACTGAATGCCACCCAAAGTTTTAGGCCGCAAACCAAATTGAGTCGAATTTGGGATTTGGACTCGCTGAGCACCATAAGCTTTCATCACCGCAGCAACACGAGGTTCCAGATTGATCTTCCCGTCTATTTGCCTAAGCCCAAGAGAATTGAAGCTACCCACACAAACTACGCTCTCATGGCGATCGTGATACTCATAAGCCTCAATTCCCTGCTTACGTAATGCCACCACGAGCTTATGAGCGTTCTCAGCGGCTTTCACTAAACTGTCAGAGACTGCCTCGTCGGCGTCATAATCTTTTTCGATGTCGTAAACCACTTTGCCACGAAAGGTGGCAACCTGGACGGAGAACTTACCTGGGTTTTTTAGCAGACTGAAATCGACGCCACTATTCAGTCGTTCAACAAACGGATCCACAGCATTCTGAGTGAAGTATTCGGCTGGCAACTTAGGATTTCGGATGATAAATGCCCGCCCCATTGGCCCTTTCTTGTCAGCACTTAAATTGAGTTTACGTTGCAAGGCTCGCAAGCCAGCGTAAACCTGAGTCGTCCCAGCATCGGGCGCAGTCCCTAAACTTCGTGGGTGCATCGTTTTGATTTTCGTTAACAGCTCTTGAGCACCATCTGATTGCAATGATTCAAAGTTACCGACCAAAACTGCAATCTCGTCAAATTGAACGTTGCGGTTATAAACCATTTGTTTGGGTTTTCCATATTTATCAATCCCCCGCCCTTCCACCTTGTTGGAGAAATCATAGGACTTACGGTGCATAAAGGCTTCAAGCTTAAACTCTTTCCTTAACTCCAAAATCAAATTATGCGCCTGCTTCTCTGCTCCCGGACCGCGAAATGAAGTGGCCATCACCATCCAGGGTCCCTGATCTTCAGTCACCGAATATCGCTTAGCGGGATCAGCATCCACCTGCTGGAAGGGAAAGAACAGATAGTCAAAAGGATTCTCCGCGCGCACGGTCGACGCCGCCAAAATAAATACAGCGGCAAATGCCAATGGATATCTCCGTGTTCGGAAGCTTTTCATCTTCACACCCATACAAAACTGAAGGTTCTTTAAGGGGGGAAGAGTATCAAATTGTGGGCAGATACCGATAGGCCGATTCAACCAACAATACGGTCAAATCGATGGTTTTAGAGACCGCCGGTAGCCATCAGCTGCTCTATTTTTGAGCGTATTTTTCTCATCGCACGACTACAATGACTTAAGACACGTTTGATGCTTGGGCCCAACTCGCCAAATGTCTTGTGATACTCAGGAATCTCAAACAACGGATCATATCCAAATCCATTGTCACCGGAAGGTTCAAATCGCATACGTCCATAGCAATAATCTTCAGCCGTTGCCTGAATCGTTCCTGCCGGATCCGAAATCGCCATATGGCATGTGTAGAATGCGGTCCGCTTTTCCAATGGGGTGTCGCCCAACTGAGCTAAGACTTTTTCATTATTTCTTTCATCAGTAGCTCCGGGGTCACTGTATCTAGCTGAATAAACGCCCGGCTCATTATTCAAGGCAATCACAGAAATACCGCTGTCCTCTCCCATGACCCACATTCCCAGATTACGTGCCTGCTGGCTGGCCTTTAGCGCCGCATTTTCGGCAAATGTACTTCCGGTTTCCTCCACTTCAATTGCCTGTTCGAAATCGGCAAGAGTCTTCAGGTGCAATCCTAATGGAGCCAACAACTGCTCCAGTTCCAGCCGTTTCTTTTGATTATGTGTTCCTAAAACTAAGACATGGTCTGACATCTGCTTTTCACTTTCTTGTTTCGGTGCGGAAATCCAAGTCGGAACAAAATAGAAAATGGATTCGAATTAATGACAACTAGTGGTATTGGGCCAGACAATAATCTATTGCTCCTGCAGATAATAATCAAAAGTTGACTTTAGTAAATCCTGCTGTGCAAAGGGCACCGAGATCACAATCGTCTTTCGTAAACTGTACTGCCCTGCTGTGGTTTGATAGATCACTTGCAGACCTCGCCGGTGAGGGCGGGTTTGTAGCACATACCCCCACCCAAGCTGACGCTGCTGTCCCAGTACCGATTGAATAATTCCGGTCGGTCCGATATGAAAGCGAATGGGTATCCATAGTCGCCACGAAACCAAAAGCAAAGCTACCAGCGAGATGGAGGCCATTACCACATCTTCACTAAACCAATAAACACCAAAAACAACTGACAGGTAGACAAGCGAAACTCCGGCGAACAAAAATGGCTGAGACTTCGGCTGCCAGCAGACCGTCGTGAATTCCGGACGTTGAGATAATGCCGACGTCGACTCGGCGGACGAACCTGACGCAGCGTGTGCTCGGGTTTGTGATCGTTCCTTCGTACGCTTGGCAGTCATGGATTACTCGACCTGCTCCAGCTGTTCAGCCAGATGAGAATGACCGGATTGAGCAGCACGTTCTGCTGCCAGCTCCTGTTCCAATGAAATCGGGCCGGCAGAACTACCTCCCGACACTCCGTGAAACATATACATCACGACCACGAAAATCAACGTTGAGAACAGGATCAAACCTGTTAAACAGACTCCATAATACTGAATTAACAAAGTCGTAGCGTTACTAACCGGCCGGCGTTTGAGATCGATTTCTTTCCGTTCGACCGGCAATTGTCCGTCCTGATGCTCGTTGGACTTTTTCACCCAGTCTTCCCAATCCTGTTGATCTTTTTGACGAATCTGGTCCGACGCATACATCACTCGGTTACGAGCCTGCGTCATGTTCACAACGATGACGGTGATCATACCTACATATGCCATTACCCAAACAATTTTTACCGGAGTACTTATCTTGCTTGAATTTTTTGCCATGACACTAGTATTCCTCGTAAAGTAAGCAGGAAACCTGATGTACCTCATCCGACAGTTGAGGAGGAATAGATTTACAATGAGGCAACTGCTCGGGACAACGGTCTGCAAAAGGGCATCCTGCGTATTCAATATCGGGTGACGGAACTTCCCCTTCAAGCCTGACCCGATTCTGACTGACACTCTGATCCGGATCAGGAACCGGTGCTGCTGACAATAAAGCGCGGGTATACGGATGCCGGGCTTCACGATATAAATCATCCGAATCGGCGAGTTCCACAATTCTCCCCAGATACATGACACCTACGCGATGCGCAATATGCCGAACTACAGCCAGATCGTGTGAAATGAAGACATAAGCAACTCCCAGCTTTTGCTGTAGATCCATTAGCAGATTAATCACTTGTGCCTGAATCGACACGTCCAGTGCGCTAACCGCTTCGTCACATACAATGAGTTTGGGATTGGCTGCCAGAGCCCGCGCGATTCCAATTCGCTGACGCTGGCCGCCTGAAAATTCATGTGGATAGCGATTCATGTATCGAGGGTTGATCCCCACCAATTCCATCAGTCGAATCAATTCCAAACGCTGATCTGAATCTGAACCGTGCACGCCAAAGTTACGCATCGGCTCACGAATTATTTTACCAACGGTCATCCGCGGATTGAGCGAGGCAAAAGGATCCTGAAAGACCATCTGCGCTTTGGCTCGATGGGCTCGCATGGCCCCTTCTGTTAACTGATCAATTCGTATTCCATCCAGATGAACCGTACCTTCCCGATATGCATTATCGATCAGATTCAGAACAGCACGGGCCGTGGTGGACTTTCCACACCCCGACTCGCCAACAAGGCCTAATGTCTGGCCCGCCGATACGTCGAAACTCACCCCATCAACCGCGCGAATAAAAGCTGCCGGTTTCCCAAAGCCACGCTGTGGTGGTTTGAAATGCACCTTTAAGTCCCGAACCTGAAGCAGAGGAGTTGTCATATTAGCGATTCTCCTTCAGGTAACGGATCTCTCTTATACAAGCATGCTGATGCACCGGCTGTTCATCCAACGTAATCAATGGAGGAGTTTGCTGCAGACATTCATCCTGGACAAACTGGCAACGTGGATTGAAGGAGCATCCGGTAGGCAGATTTAATAGGTCAGGCGGTTGCCCGTCAATTGCCTGCAATTCATCTTCTCCCTGATCCCAACGGGGGGCTGAGCTCAGAAGCCCCATGGTATAGGGATGTCGTGGGTGTTTAAATATATTTACGGTCGTTGAAAGTTCTACCTTACGTCCGGCATACATCACCATTACCCGGTCGCAGATACTTGCCACAACACCCAAGTCATGGGTAATAAAAATAATGGCCGTCCCGAACTCCTGCTGCATCGTTTTCATGAGTTCCAGAATCTGAGCCTGAATCGTCACATCCAATGCCGTCGTCGGCTCATCGGCAATGAGAATATCCGGCTGGCAAGATATCGCCATCGCAATCATCACGCGTTGCCGCATACCCCCGCTAAATTGATGAGGGTAATCTCCGATTCGCTTTTCAGCTCCGGGAATTCCTACTTTTTGAAGCAATTCAATGGCATGCTTCGATGCTTCAGCTCGACTCAATCCCATATGCAGCATGGTAACTTCGACCAGTTGCTCTTCGACTGTCAGAAATGGATTGAGAGCAGTCATCGGATCCTGAAAGATCATGGCAATCTTTTTGCCACGTACATTCTGCCACTGCTTTTGACTAAGGCTTAAAAGCTCCTGACCGTCATACTTCACACTACCCCCTACCACCTTTCCCGGTGGCTGAGGGGTTAATCCCAGCATGGTCAGGTTTGTCACTGACTTGCCAGAACCGGATTCTCCAACAATGCCCAGAGTTTCACCCGGATACAAGTCAAAGCTCACACGATTTACAGCCTGAACGACACCGCTATCGGTGTGGAATTCGACCTCTAAATCCTTAACCTCAAGTATTGGCTGATCTGAACTAGGCATGAAACTGGTCTTTTGATCCGAGCTTTTGAAAGAAGGTTATTTGTTCTTAAGTTTTGGGTCCAGTGCATCACGGACACCGTCACCAAGGAAGTTTAAGGCAAAAAGGGTCATCGCTAAGGCCAAACCTGAAAAGGCTATCATCCACCAATAACTCTTAATAATAGTGATGACCTGGACCCCTTCATTCACCAACAAACCCCATGAAATGTCCGGAGCATTTACCCCCATCCCCAGGAATGATAGGAAAGCTTCGAAACGAATAACAGCAGGAATCGTGAGCGTTAGATAGACGATGACAATTCCCATTACGTTGGGAACCAAGTGCCTAAATACGATTTGCATACGAGTTGCACCAATGGTTCTGGCGGCTTCGATAAACTGCTCGTTCTTTAATGAAATCACCTGCCCACGCACGACTCGTGCCATCGTTAGCCAGTAGATCGCACCAATCAGAAGAAAGAATACATGGATCTGGTCAATTTCATATTCTGCCAGTGACTCTCGAATCCCGGGGCTCGAGAGAAATGACATGATGAAGATCACAATAAAAATAAAAGGTATCGAGTAAAAAACATCCACGGTTCTCATCATGATGTTATCGACCCAGCCACCCATATATCCCGAAATCGCGCCGTAACTCACACCAATCATGAGTGAAACAAAAGTGGCTATAAACCCACACGCTAACGATACACGTGAACCCCAGAACACCCGAGAAAAAACATCCCGCCCAAGTTTATCGGTTCCAAATATCGACGGTATACAATAGTCACCGAATAATGCGAGCCGCAATTCAATCATGGCGGTGACAATCATACCAGGATCATTCCAATAGAGCTTGATAGGATGCGTTTGTTCTCGAGCTGTAATCAACGCCAGCAATTTGATGTATTGCTCTCCATCCTGGGCCTTTATCGCCAGCGCTTCTGCTTCTAACCTCCGAGTCTCTTCATCGTAGGCTGAGATATCCAACTCAAATGAATCCCATTGCGGCGGTAGTAATTCCCGATTCTTTACATCCTGGTAAATCGGCGACTGAAGCGGTAAAGCCGGAGTCAAAATCGCCAGCAACACAATAATGCTGAGTATCCACAAGGAGCACATCGCGGCCCGATTTCGCTTCAAGCGTTTCCATGCATCAGCCCACAACGAGACTCCTTGCACATCGTGTGCCTCCCGAAGTATTTTCGTGAGCCTTTCAAGCTCAGACGGTTGTTGATCTGCAATCGACATTGAAACGAAAAAATAGTTGGTAGTAAATCTGCGGTGATATGAATTTGTTAGTTTAGGTCAAAAGCTGCTACTCAAGTTTTACGCGAGGGTCAATGATCGAGTAAGCCAGGTCGACAAGCGTGTTCATGACAAACAACAACACGGTATAGGTAAGTAACGCCCCCATCGCCAGCGTGTAATCTCGCTGGATCGCTGCTTCAATAAAGTGGCTCCCCATTCCCGGGATCACAAAAATCCGTTCAAGCACAAGCGACCCAGTCAAAATGCCGGCAATGGCCGGGCCCAAATAGGAAACAACCGGAAGCAATGCTCCTCGTAAACCATGCTTCAGCACCACCGTTCGTGGACTTAGACCTTTTGCATACGCTGTACGAATGTAGTCATTGCCTAAAACTTCCAGCATGCCCGTTCTTGTGAGGCGGGCAATATATCCGGCAAATGGAGCTCCCAAACAAAATGCAGGCAGAATAATCTGACTGATGTCTCCCCATCCCGCCGCCGGAAACATCTGCAAATTAAAAACGAAGATGACGATCAGCATCGCTGCTAAGACAAAATTGGGAATTGCGATGCCCAGTGTTGCAAGCAGCATGAATGAATAGTCATAAACGCTGTTACGCCGCACGGCGGAAACCACCCCGGAAGTCATTCCAATCGTGATGGCAAAAACCATTCCTAGAATCCCGAGTGCTGCAGATACGGGAAAACCCTGTGCCAACACCTCATTGACCGTAAAGTCCTGCATCTTAAAGCTGGGACCAAAGTCCAGACGAACCGTATTCCAAAGGTGTGTAAAGTACTGTTCTGAGATTGGCGCATCGAGGTTGTATCTCGCTTCCAATCGAGCGCGAACAGCTTCTGAAAGCACTCGTTCCCCATTGAGCGGCCCCCCCGGGATTTGACGCATCAGGAAGAAGGAGACCGTGAAGACTATCCACACTGTGATAATCATCCAGCCAAATCGCTTGAAAAGAAAGGTAAGTACCTGCATTAGGGTTCAGCTCCCTCGGAATCAAGCGACAGCAAGTGTAGCGGATGGACATCCTGAAGGTTGGCCGTAAAACCCTTGACCCGAGAATTCACCATATTCAGTGAAACGTAAAAATAAATCGGAATGATGGGCTGTTCATCCATGAGCGTCTGCTCCATCTCTTTGAAAATAGCCATGCGACGGACAGGATCCGACTCGTATTTGGCCTTTTCAATACCTTCGTCATAAAGCGAATTAGACCACTTGGTCTGGTTGTTTGGTCCATCGGTAACAAACATATCCAGGAACGTGTTTGGATCGGCATAATCACCGATCCAGCCGGAACGAGAAACCATGTAGTCACCGACACGAAGTGTATCCAAAAAAGTCCCCCATTCCAGATTCCGCAACGAAACATCGACCCCCAGGTTCTTCTTCCAATCCTGCTGAATCACCTCCGCAATATCCCGATGGCTATCAGCCGTGTTGTATAGGATTTCAATTGTCGGCAACCCTTTGCCGTTTGGATAACCGGCTTCAGCGAGAAGCCGTTTTGCTTGTTCGACATCATATTCACCACAATAGCCACTTTGGTAGCCATTCATCCCCGGGGGGACAAAACTTCGGGCCGGTACCTGCCCCCCTTTCACAATACTGTCGACAATCGTCTGTTTATCGATCGCCATATTCAAAGCTTTTCGAACCAGCGGATTATCGAGCGGTGGCTTGGAGGTGTTCACTCGATAAAAATAACAAGCCAGAAACGGAGTTGAAACAAAATCGTCCCGTTCTTTCAACAATGGAATCAAAGTGTTAGGCGGTTTGGTATCCCAGTCGAGTTGTCCATTGAGATACATATTCAGGCTGGTGGTTTCCGATTGAATAGCTAAGACATCGACGGACTTTAGTTTGACGTTTGGAGCATTCCAATACATCTCGTTTTTAACCAGACGTAAACGGTCTCGAATACGTCTTTCTTTAAGCAGGAACGGGCCGTTGCCTACAATTTTTCCCGGTTTGGTAAATTCGCGATCCCCGTGTTCTTCTAAACTCAGACGATGTACCGGATGCAACGGATAAAATGCGACTAATTCGGGAAAGTAAGGAGTAGGGCTGTTCAAAGTCACTTCGAATTCATGCGTCGAAAGGGCCTTGATACCAACATGTTGAAAATCAAACAGCACATGCTCCACTGACGAAAGCTCCGATAAATCATGCATTCCCTGATAGGATTTGACTAGTGCCTGAATTCCTTCGTCGTCCAGGCTTTGAGTTGTAAAGGCCTGAATAGTTTTCTCTGACTCATCGTCAAACTCGACAACAAAAATCGAGGTGCCGGAGATTCCGCTGCCACCATGGCCGTGTCCGTCATCCTGAGTATGAGAATCTTCTGCGGGCGGTTGAATCAAAGCAAGTAGGCTACCCCGTCGCACTGTTCCGCGAGGAAACATCTGACCGGCAACAGGCCTGTCTTTCATTTCGACTTCGACCGGATCACCTTCGTGCAAATCGACCAGAGCAAATTTGGATGCATTTTTGGCATAAAACAACTGATAGTTATATTCCGATGCCGTCTCCGGGTGTAAAAACCTCATCCAGGACCAGGCAAAATCAATCGCTGTCACGGAGTCACCATTACTCCATTTGGCATCTTCGCGAATATGAAATGTATAAACGGTACCGTCATCACTGACCTGATATGAATCGGCCATTGCGACTGGCTTTGGCTTTGTGGGAGTCCGACCAAGCTCGTCGGGCTCACCATCAGGAACACTACGAAGGAGTCCTTCATAAAGTGCGTTAATGACACGCCCTTCAGGCACCCCGGTAGCCTTTGCGGGATCGATCGTTTTTACTTCGGTCCCGTTGTTAAATACGAATTCTGCAGGTGGCAAAGTCCCTAGATTCACCGCCCAAACAACGGCGAACCCCGCAATGAACATGAGGAGAAGTGGGAAGTATTTGCGAAGTAAGTGGACCAAAAATAGCTCCTGCCGTTTGCTAGGCCTACTGGACTGTCATGAAGTGTCGGTCTTCGGTGTAAGAACTACATTGTGGTCGATTTACAACCCCGATAACAACCGTGAAACTACTAAGAAAGTCAGAGATAATACCAAGATCTATAAAATTCTATCGATTCCCAAGCCGGGCAGCCAGAAATTAGAAGCGAACGTTCCGGGGATCAGGATACTTACGTGGCCGGTGGTGATTGGCTATTTCGTGAAATCTGTAGGGATTCGTTTGAATTTGGGGGGTATCTAAGTTAGAAAAAAAATAGGGTAGCACACTGGATAGTAAATTTCTCCCCTCGAATTACGAAACCCCTGAGTGCTTAAGGGAAAATACAGCATGGAAAACAATGACCAATTTGAAACACTAGGCAATCAGATTCCTCAAACCGAAATAGCTCCTTCACGTGATTTAGCCGGTGAACTGATCGAAGTCTTCAGACTACTTGCTGATGAAACGCGGTTGCGAATCCTGCTATTGCTCCTGAAGACTGGCGAATTAAATGTTCGTTCACTTTGCGAACGGGTTAACCAAAGCCAACCTGCTGTAAGCCATCACCTCTCAATTCTTCGTTTGGCAGGATTTATTGAACGGCGTCGTGAGGGCAAAAGCAATTACTACCACGTCGTTCAGGAAAAGTTGGAGGTTTTCCTGTGCTCGCTATTCCGTACTGTTCCTGGCCGCGCATCGTACCTGCAATTTCAGGATTTTCAGGTCGAGTACCATCCTCGGGTTTCAGGCATCGTCGAGCGTAGTGCCGCTACTAAGCAGACACCGACATCGGCACCATCACCTGGCAACGTCTAACAGACGGCTCTGGGTAAGTCAGAGATTTTGTTTTCAGATAAACCGTCTTTAAGCCCACTACTCTGTAAGACCAGAATCAACGTCAGTAACCGATGTAGCCATTTTATCCGTGGGGAAACTGGCGGCAGTATTCATAAAGTGCCATACATGTTGCGGTGGCCGCATTATAGGAATAGGGCAGTCCCCAGACTGGAATCTCGATGGTGGCATCCAGTATTTGCAAAACTTCGTCGGTAATTCCATCGCGTTCATGTCCGACTACAAGTACACACTTTTGCTCAAAAGTATACTCATGAATATTGTGTGAATTGGAAGTCTGCTCTAATCCGATGAGGGGGTACCCTTGGGACTTAAGCTTTTTTAACACGGGTAAAAGAGATCTACGAATTTGTAAGTCAAGATATTGTTCTCCGTCACGTGATATTCGCGGATCAATTTTCACATTGCCGCAGGCGATGACCGTAGAGACCCCGCAACATGCTGCTGCGCGAATTATCCGAGCGACGTTGACATTGCTGCGCATCGGAGGGATCGCAAGCACCAGTTCTCTTGGCTGAGCCAGATCCGTTGGAGGTTTGTGGCGTAGATGTACGAATTCATTCATCGAAATTCATCAAAGGTCCATTTAATTGTATAAAAAAAGCCACCGAGACAATCTGGATTGCTTCGGTGGCGATGCTACCCCACTAGGATTTGAACCTAGACTAAGTGAACCAAAATCACTGGTGCTACCATTACACTATGGGGTAATCTCTTCAACTGTGAATAGTTGATTGAAATTCATATATACCGAAAAATCGGATTCAGGAAAAGCTGACACCTGCTGGCATTCCACAATTCAATTCAGTTTTTTTAATTTATGATTTCGAATCCCGGTTTACGACGGTAAAGGCAAGCTGTTCGAGCTCCATCGCTAAATCCACACCAATCACGCGAACCTTAGACGGGACGCTGATTGTCACCGGAGCAAAATTGAGAATTCCCTCGATACCAACCTCAACCACCTGATCAACAACGGCCTGAGCCGCATGTGATGGAACGGAGATTGCAACGAGTCGAATACTCTGTGCAGTCACCATGCTTGCTAAATCACGGATGTGGAAAACATCAACACCTTCGACTTTCGTGCCAATTACGTTATCATCCACATCAAAAGCAGCCACGATCTGAAACCCTTGTTCGTGAAACCCTTTGTACCGTAATAACGCACGACCCAGATTACCGATACCAACTAAAGCTACATTCCAGATTGTGTTAGTGCCCATGATGCTCTTAATCGCCGCCACCAGTTCCTGGCAGCGATAACCAACGCCGGGATGACCAAATTGCCCAAAGTATGCCAAGTCTTTTCTAACTTGGGCATCAGTCACTCCCAAAAGCTTTCCCAATTCAGTACTGTTGGTCGTTTCCTTACCATCACGGATTAAATGCTGAACTTCGCGCAAATACAGACTAAGCCGTCCCACCACTGCTTTGGGGACAACCAATTCTCCCTGATCGTTGAATAGCTTTGATTTGGATTCTGGCATGTCTGGAGATTCGGGTTAATCTGCGCCTTCTCATTTAGTTTTACCGGAGAATGAACTACCAGAGCAAACCGTAAACACTATAAAAACAGTGATTTCATAGTTCAAAAGTATCGATAATCCCTACAGATTACCCAAACCACAAAAAAGTCGTTAAAGGTTGGCCAAAACGAAAGTTTAAATCAAAACTACTTATTTCCCCTATCTACCCTGCCCGAATTTAGATACGGGTAGTCGTAAATAGATGAAATCTACGCTCAAGGTAAAATATTCGGGATTCCGATAACTTTTTTACGGCCGCCTGTGTACCAGCATGAAGAATTGCTTGGGGCATTCAGGATGTAGCCACCAAACCGTACCTGACAACACTCGTCGGTTTGTTTCACTTGATGGATCAAGTCTGAGAGTCAATTGACGCTCAACACCCATTTTTTCAAATCAATCCATTTAGTGAGCCTGGAATCACCGAAGGAGTACCCCATGTTCAAATCACGTTGGACCGTCACCTGTCTGGCAGTTGCAATCTGCCTGATCATGCTGGACTCAGCTTCCGCTGGGTATTTTGGCATTGCCAATTACCGTAATTGCGGAATTGCCGAACCAGAGACGATTTGCGAGTCTCAGGTACAAACTCATACGATCATGCGTACTCGCCGGCGCGTCGTCTTCGATCAGCAGCAATACACATGTTACAAGACGGTCTATGATACGGTCGTGGACACCAAAGACATTGATTGTGTGAAGTATGTTAACGAAACAAAAGTTCGCAATGTGAACTATGAAGTGGCTCGAAAGGTTTACGAAACCAAATATCGGACCGTTAACTACACCACGACTCGCCCCGTCTGGGAAACCAAACAGCGGGTGATCAATTATACGCAGCGACGACCGGTCTGGGTCACCAAAACAAAACAAATCCCTTACTTCGTGATCAAGCCAGTCGTAGAGACCAAACAGCGGGTGATCAACTACACGGTTACCAAACCTGTCTATGAAACCAAGACACGCACGCATACCTGGAATATTACGCGTCCGGTGTGGGAGACTAAGCAGAAAACTGTTAACTACACAGTGCCAAAAACTGTCTGGGAAACCAAACAACGCGTGATCAACTACACGATTCGTAAACCTGTTTACGAAACGAAGACACGTACTGTCACTGAGGTGGTTCGTAAGCCGGTTCATTACACCAAAACGGTACAGATTAAGTCGGGTCACTGGGATACTCAGATCGTGGAGTGCCCGGGACCTATTCGTCGTCGGGTCGTAAGAACGCCAGGCTGTTGGACCTGGGATCCAACATGCTGTCGTNGCATTTGGGTTCCCGGAACCTGTGAAGTGGTGGAATACCAATGCCCACCGCGTCAGATCTGCAAACGAGTGTGGGTTCCGGAGATCTGTACAAAAGAGATCCCGTGCGTGAAGTACGTTCAAGAGACCGTTAAGAAAGAAATCCCTTACACCAGTTGCCGATGGGTAAACGAACCAAAGCAAAAGGTATGTACCTATCGCACATGTAAAGTGGTCCCGGAAACCAAGCAACGCACTGTCAACTATCGCACCTGCCGAATGGTTACTGAAACTAAATCACGTCAGGTTCCGTACACTGTATGTCGGCTCGTAAAAGAGAACAAACAACGAACCGTCAACTATCGCACTTGCCGTCTGGTTCGGGAACAGAAGGTTCGTAATTGCTGCTATAAAGCTCTACAAATCGTAGCCGAAACTAAGCAGCGGGTAGTCAATTATCGACAGTGCCGACTGGTCAAGGAAACTAAAACTAAACAAGTTCCGTATCAGGAATGCAAAATTGTCAAAGAGACGAAGACTCGTCAGGAGTGCTACACGGTACGTAAACCAGTGAAGTACACTCGCACCATTCAGACGTGCAAACGAGTTCCACGACAGGTTCCCTACACGGTGACTCGCTGCGTGCCACGAGTCGTCTGTGAACAGTACCCTGTGACAATCTGCGTCCCCAATCCTTGTGGTCTGTTACGACGTAGCCTGTTACGCGATTGCTGCTTCTAAACCTACAGTCATATTTCAACTATTCTTGGGGCACGCCTGTTGATACAGCGTGCCCCATTCTTTTGAATCGGGTGGTTCTTAAGCGGAGTCAGATTCACTCGCTGACTTCAGAATCGACTCCACCTCAGCAATCGCACCATCCATTTCCTGCTCACTGACATTTCGATCGAGGATGGCTAAATAGACCAAAGCGATAAAGTCGTAAGTTGCATGGGACAATGCGGCCGGCAAGACTGAATCTGTCAACTCCATTAAATAGCCAAAGTAAATCCCGATAAAAAATGTCACTATGAAGTAAGTTTTGGATAGTGCATGGCATGCGCCGAAGATCAGTGCAACGATCAAAACTGCGAGCCAACTTCCAAACTCTATGCCAAACCAACTCTTAACTAGCTGCTGCAGGAATCCACGAAATAACCACTCCTCTCCGAATCCCGCACCTAACGAAATCAGCAGCAAGCCCCAGACCGGAATGCCACGCAGAATAGGCATCAGTTTTTCAAGTACGAGTTCACGTAGTTCCCGGAATACGCGCCAGCGGGGCCCACAAAGCTCGCTGAGGACAAAAAGAGCTAATAACGGGATAGTCGCAAATATTCCGTAAACGATACTGGAAATCCATGAATCTTCTCCGACAAGTTGGGAAGCGATATTGCCAGCCCGAGGAAGATCGAACAAGTAAATCAGTAGAATCGCAAGCGGAATCATCGAAAATTCAACGACGAGAAATTTTGACAGTATGTTGGCCCAGCCGAGATCGTTTCGTTCAATCTGAAAAGATTGATTGGGAGAAAAACTGGTGTCGCTAGACTGAGTAGCCTCACTTTCGGAAAGTGATGGATCAATTTCAGGTTCTTGACCGTCCCAAGACTGTTCTGTGTCTTCCAAGACAAACCTCTACTAAAATGTACGAATTAGGCAAAATAACAGGGCATTCGGCCGATACGGTGGTACTTTTAGGAAGAATCACCTGTGTTGACCGGTTTAAGCCCAGTAAACCCCTATTATGGGTGGTTTCATTGATTGACAGTCCCCAAGCATCATTGGTAGATTTACCTACTTATGCTTAGGCCGCAAACTTCCCCTAGTTGCCCTTTACTGTCTAGTTAAACGGTCTTGTTGAATAAGCCATTTTAACTATTTTGAAGCGAGGGATTTGTGAAGTCCTCAAGCGGTACAACAGCAATATAACGAATTAACTTGATAAACACAGCAAGCCAATTTGAATCATTTCGATTCAAATTGCACTTGTAATAAGCAATATTCAAACGAGCCTTGGACTTGTTGCTAACGGTTCAAAACCCCAATAGGACAGATTGAAAACATGGCAAAAAAGACTGCTAAAATGACGTACTACTTCGGTAAGACTAAAACCGAAGGCCGAGGAGTTGGAAAAGAGATTCTCGGCGGTAAAGGCCTCAACCTAGCTGAAATGACCGGAATCGGCCTGCCAGTGCCTCCCGGCTTCACCATTACTACCGAGGTTTGTGATCAATACTATAAGCTAGGTGAAAATCTTCCCGAGTCGTTGATGGGCGACGTGGCCAAGAACATTCGTACGCTGGAACGCGAACTAAAGAAGGGTTTTGGCGATGCTAAAAATCCGTTGTTGGTTTCGGTCCGGTCCGGTGCAGCGGTTTCCATGCCCGGAATGATGAATACCATTCTTAATCTGGGGCTGACAGATGTTTCGGTTGAAGGGTTGGCAAATGCGACTTCCAATCGTCGTTTTGCTTATGACGCTTACCGTCGTCTGATCAACATGTTTGGTGATGTTGTGATGGGCGTTGAGCATCACCACTTCGAGCAAGCTTTTGACAAAATCAAAAAGAAGTACAAAGCCGTTGAGGATACCGACGTACCGGAAGAAGGTTTGGTCGAGTTGGTAACGGCTTACAAAGCGGTTTACAAAAAACACACCCGTTCAGCGTTCCCTCAGGATCCGATCGATCAGTTACGTCTAGCCGTTGAAGCTGTCTTCGGCAGTTGGAATACCACTCGAGCGGTTCGCTATCGTGAAGTGGAAGGTATTCGTGGCCTGCTGGGAACTGCGGTCAATGTTCAGGCCATGGCTTATGGAAACATGGGCGAAGATTCTGGAACTGGTGTTGCTTTCACGCGTAACCCGTCGACAGGCAAAAATGTCTTTTACGGTGAATTCCTAATCAACGCCCAGGGTGAAGACGTAGTTGCTGGTATTCGTACTCCGCAACCTGTCGCCGAAATGCGAAAATGGAACAAGGCTGTCTATAAGCAACTGCTTGAGATTAAAGACATTCTTGAAAATCACTATCGTGACATGCAGGATATAGAATTCACGATTGAAAAGGGGAATCTGTTCATGCTGCAGACCCGAACCGGAAAACGAACTGGTGCGGCGGCTGTTAAAATCGCATGTGACATGGTCAAAGAGAAGTTCATTGACGAAAAAGAAGCGTTGTTGCGTATCCCTGCTGACGCATTAACTCAGCTTCTGCTTCCAAGTTTCACTCCGGCCGGCAAAGCAAAAGCTGATGTTCTAACTCAGGGGCTACCTGCTTCACCTGGTGCAGCAGTTGGTAAGCCTGCCTTCACGGCAGATGAAGCAGTGGAACGTACGGCTAAGGGTGAAAAAGTCATTCTGGTAAGAAAAGAAACCAGTCCTGAAGATGTCGACGGAATGCACAGCGCTGCTGGGATTCTGACGAGTACCGGTGGTATGACAAGTCACGCTGCTGTGGTTGCTCGTGGTTGGGGTCGCTGCTGTGTCGCTGGAGCTGGTGATGTTAATATTAATGAAAAAGCTCGTAGCTTTACTGTCAACGGTCGTAAATTCAGTCACAAGGATGTTATCAGTATTGATGGCTCCACTGGTGAGGTCATGGTCGGCAGCGTGGAAACATCCACACCGTCGTTATCCGGCGACTTCTCCAAGGTGATGCGTTGGGCGGATAAATACCGTCGGCTTGATGTACGAACTAATGCAGACTCACCCGCAGATGCCAAACGAGCTCGTGATTTCGGTGCACAGGGCATCGGTCTCTGTCGTACGGAACATATGTTCTTTGAAGGCGACCGAATTACCGCCATGCGTGAGATGATTCTTTCGGAAACAGAAAAGGATCGTCGCAAAGCATTGAAGAAGCTGCTTCCATTCCAGCGAAAAGACTTCGAAGGCATCTTCACCGCGATGAAGGGACTTCCAGTGACGATTCGTCTGTTGGATCCTCCTCTACACGAATTCGTTCCTCACGACGACAAGAGCCAAAAAGATCTGGCAAAAACGATGGGGATTGCACCTTCAGTCGTAAAAGCCCGTGTTGAACAACTCCATGAATTCAACCCGATGTTGGGTCATCGTGGCTGTCGTCTAAGTATCACTTATCCTGAAATCCTCGAGATGCAGGTTACTGCCATCGTCGAAGCTGTTATTCGCTGTAAGAAGAAACGGGTCAATGCGATTGCTGAAATCATGATCCCTCTGATCGGCACAGCAGCGGAACTGAAACTGCTCAAAGGCAAGGTTCAGGAAACTATCGATGCCGTGAAAGTTCGTCGCAAGTACAGCGGAAAATTGAATATTCTGATCGGTACGATGATCGAAATTCCACGTGCCGCGTTGACGGCAGATGAAGTCGCTGAACATGCTGAGTTCTTTAGTTTTGGAACTAATGACCTTACTCAGATGACCTTCGGCTACAGTCGTGACGACATCAATAGTTTCCTGCCGGACTATCTGTCACAGGAGATTCTCCCCGTGGACCCATTCCAGTCCCTCGACACAACCGGTGTGGGACAGCTCGTTGAATGCGGTGTTACCAAGGGCCGTTCCGTTCGTAAGGGATTAAAAGTCGGTATCTGTGGCGAGCATGGTGGTGACCCAGCTTCCATCGCTTTCTGCAATGAAGTGGGACTTGACTACGTTAGCTGCTCACCTTTTAGAGTGCCCATCGCTCGTCTGGCAGCAGCTCAGGCTGAACTCAGCAAATAGTATTGCCTGACAGTTCAGTTTGAATGCGAGATCAATTCAACCCTCTTCAGATCCTGTGATTTGAAGAGGGTTTTTTGTGGACAGCGTATCGTTCCGTAATACCCGAATACCCAGAGAACGATTACACTACCAGTATATTTCCTAAACTATCTAAAACTCATTAACCGACGACCCGGAGAATCAAAGTCGTGACTGACATCAACGAAAAATACAATCAGGCAGAGGCTCTGAAAGACGAAGGTAAACTCGATGAAGCCATTGAAATCCTAACCGGAATACTGGCCGAAGAACCAAATCATAGTATCTCACACTTCGCATTAGCCGTTCTCTATGGCAAAATTGGCCAACACGAGAAAGCCGTCGAACACGGTGAGACAGCCTTGGAACTTGATCCAACCGATCCCTTTAGCTACACCGCTATGAGTGTGACTTATCAGCGGGCGTACGCTGGAACAGGCGATGAAAGCTTTATCCAGAAAGCTGAATTTGCGATGGAGAAAAGTCGACAGGTCAGTGAACAGCAACGTATGGGCGGCTAACGTCGGACACTCATTTCCGATTCATTTCAGCGGCAACCACACAATAAATCCCTATGAATTCTGCTCGGCAAACCACAGGCGTCCCCGGACTCGATGACTTACTCGGAGGTGGCCTCATCCCGGGGACACTCTCGGTTATTATCGGTGCCACTGGTATCGGTAAGACTCAAATGGGCGTGCACTATGCTCATGCCGGGATTGCCGAGGAAGGTTGTGGAGGAGTATTCTTTGACATGTGCTCCCGGGGTGATTCTCAAAATCACGCCAACTATGCTCTTCGCATGAAGAACTGGGAACTCGAGTTTGCCGACATCGAGCCGCAGATAAACTTCGAAGCTTTTCTTTCCGGTGAAATGCAACTTGGCGATTACATGCATATCTTCGATTACTCGGGGAAACGAGTCACCAAACGGGATCTCGATTGGGAGCAGTGGCACGACTGGCAAGCACAACTCAACCATAAGTTAACTTGTGCTATTGCCTTTTTATTCGGAAATTGCTTGCGAGGAACCAAACGGGTTGTTGTCGATGGAGTGGAACCTGTAGGTCGGCCGAATGATTCCATTCAAATCAATCTCTTTGAATACATTTACCATCAAATCCTCCGGAAAGACCCTGAGTGGGTCGCTCGCGATTTATTGAGAGTAAAGTACCGAGAAAACGCCGAGAAGGTAGCCAAGCTCAAATACGATAGTCAGTCACTCGGTTGTATGATGCTCTATACGTCCCACGAGACGATGCTCGACGACATGATTGCTCGTCCGCTCGACGAAGGCGATACCTTGTCAAATGCGAACACACTGATTTACATGGGTAAAATCCGAGACGGCATGAAAGTCCGGCGTGCGTTATACATTGCCAAACATCGGGGAAGTGCCTGCAGTGAAGATATCATCCCGTACCATATTGATGATTCCGGTATCGTCCTAGATAGCTAGTCTGGCTAACCGTCACCGACAGGATTGCCGGTGACCAATGCCGTCCAAGTAGCTATTAAGTCGGCCGCCCCACGCTCTACTTCTTCAATGGTTGTCGTCCGTCCAACGCTCAATCGGACTGTCCCTTGAGCGACATCGGGTTGCAATCCTATCCCAGTCAGTGTGTCTGACATCCTCGTCTCTCCACTATGACAAGCCGCTCCGGTAGATGCACAAACAGAAGGCGTTGCGTCCAGTAATTCACCTCCTATCACTCGTGGAAAATTAACACTGAGAGTGTTGGGTAGCCGACGTGCGGAGTCAATCGCAGGGTCATCATACATTCCGTTGACTGTCAGTCCGGGGATAGCTTCTGACAATCGCTTGAATAAAAGATCACGCTTCGCTTTTAATTCTTCTATATGCTGGCTATCAGCTTCAGAGAGAATGCGACAGGCCTCTCCGAGACCAATCCAATAAGGAGTATTCTCAGTACCAGCCCGTACCCCCGACTCGTGCGACGCACCATGAATCAGTGATTCCAGGTGAACTCCGGACCGAATATACAAGGCCCCTACGCCCTTGGGGGCGTAAATTTTATGACCCGCCAGCGTCAGAAAATCGACTCCTAACTCCCGAACATCGACTCTCACTTTTCCAAGACTCTGAGCCGCATCTGTGTGGACAAGAATGTCGCGTTGATGACATAGCTCAGTGATTTCAGCTATCGACTGGATGGCTCCAATTTCATTATTTGCGTGCATGATGCTAACAAGTCGAGTATCAGGGCGAAGCGATTTTTTGACTTGTTCTGGTTCAACCATTCCCATCGCATTGCACCCTACCCGGGTTACTTCGATCCCCAGAGATTCAAGGTAAGCCGCCGGTTGGCTGATAGCGGGATGTTCAAAGCATGAAATCACCAGATGACCGCCAAGAAACTGTTTTCTATCAAGGAAAACTCCTTTCAATACATGGTTATTGCTTTCGCTTCCCCCCGACGTAAATGTCACCTCATCAGTATTCGCTCCCAAAAAAAGTGCGACATGCCGACGAGCATGTTCTATCGCATCTCCCAACTCGGTTCCCTTCACGTGACTACTCGATGGATTTCCAAACAGTTGATGAAAATATGGCTGCATGACTTCCGCAACTTCAGGAGCGATCGGAGTGGTAGCGTTGTTATCAAGATAGGAAAGAAACATGCTGGAAGTCACTATTTGAGAATTGAACCAATGGGCATTTCAGTAGATCAGTTTAACTGACAATAGGCACTCTTGCAGTGAATGGTGAAAGCACAAATGAACCAGCTTTACTGCTTCAAAATAGGAGGTTTAGGAAGACTTTGCGAGATCTTTTGTGTGCCTTAATCGCTACAACCATTTCAGTCCGATATTCAGGATAAGTATTACTATTGTTATAGACTTATTGTTCTTGGAGTTTCAGGGAAGCAGAGTGAAAAGCTCTCACCGTTCCCGCGACTGTAATGGGCGAGAAACCGATTCCAATGCCACTAGAAATCCGATGGATGACCGGGAAGGCGAATCAGGTTTAGAAACAACCCTAAGTCAGGATATCTGGCTCCAAGCTCGAAAAAAGAAAGCAGCTACGGGATATGGCTGACCACTCAAATGAAACGTCGCATCTTATTGGCAGTCTTTGCACTGTTCCTTTTTACCTCATCCGGAATTTCGCAGGATACCAGCCAGGATTCTCCTGAAATTCCGGAGACGGTCGTCATTGGCCGCCCGGAATCCTTTCCCCGAGCTCCATTAAAAGATTCATCTCTGTTAACCCCTGGAGCGTCAGCCGCGAGCCGTAAAACAACTGGAGCGAGTATCGAAGTCATAACGGCTGAGCAACTTCAGAAACAGGGAGCAACCACGGTACTGGATGCCTTACGTAATCGAACAGGGATCAGCACAAGTCAAAACGGGGGAGCAGGTTCGCTAACCTCTCTGTTTCTTCGGGGTAGCAATTCCGCCCATACCAAAGTCCTCATCGACGGGATTCCAATGAATGATCCGTCCGGCGCCTCCCGGGCATTTAACTTTGCAAATCTTACGACTGACAATATTGAGCGAATAGAAATCCTCCGCGGTCCACAAAGTGTAATTTATGGAAGTGATGCGATCGGCGGGGTGATTAATATTATTACCAAACGAGGACAGGGTAATGGTCAATTAAACTTCTCTTCCTACGGTGGTAGCCTCGGCACTCACTACGAAGGAATGCAATACAGCGGAGGAAGTGAGAAGTCCTACTACGCCATAGCAGGGTCCTACTTTGCAACCGATAGTGTTTCCCAAGCCGCCGCTCGATTCGGGAATAGTGAAACAGATGGTTTTGACGTCGGCACTATTTCAGGTCGCTTCGGTTGGAACCTTGAAAACGACGTTAATCTGGATTACGTATTCAGAATCACAAACGCCGAGGTGGAAATTGATAACTGGGACTTCGGTGCTCCTAACCCAGTCGACAATCTAAATCGTTCGAATGTCTCTGAAAATTTTGCAAATCGTGTGCAACTGAGCAAACTGGCAATGGACGGTCGGCTCGAACATAAAGTCGCCTTTAGCCTCACAAGCTACCAACGTCAGGATACAAACGTACCCAATAGTTTTTGGGCATCGATGTATAACGGTGAGACCAGACTATTTGACTATCAAGCAAACTACGTATGGAATGACCATAACTTAATCACCGCTGGAGTTTCCTATCAGGACGAAGAAGCTTCTTCTGATCTACAATCCCTTGTAAACCAAACTTCCACTGGTGTGTTCTTAGAGGATCGCATAACGCTCAAGGACAACTGGCATGCCACAGCTGGCGTGCGTTGGGACGAATTCAGTCGGGCAGGAGATGCCAACACGTATCGATTCAGCACAATCTATTATCTCGATGAAAAACCTGCTCATCTTCATGCTTCATTGGGAACCGGATTTCGAGCACCGGCATTAGCTGAGAACCTTTTTGCTTTTGGGAATCCTAATTTGGCTCCAGAAACAAGCAAAGGCTGGGAACTTGGGTACACCACAGAGCTCAACGATGGCAACATGATGCTGGATGCAACCTACTTTCGGAACGATTTCCAAAACTTAATCGTATGGAATCCAACACTGTTTGTTCTTGATAATATTGGCCTTGCCCAATCGTCCGGAGTCGAAGTTACATTGGGCTGGCAGTTGAGTAAACGTACAAAGCTTAATGCAAATTACACTTACACTCGCACTCAAAACATTGAAACCGGAGAGGAACTATTGCGTCGACCTAAACACCGCTCGATGGTCAATCTGGATCATGCGTTAGAAAACGAAAAGACTAATGTGGGGCTGACACTGGCTTATACTGGTTCACGCCTCGACAATCCCGGTGGAACGACAACAGAGTTGAACCATTTTATGTTGCTCAATGTCTATCTAACTCACAAACTTGACGAACGTTGGACGTCTTATTTCCGGGCTAATAACGTCACCGATCAAGACTATGAAGAGTTGTTTGGCTACGGAACCCCTGGCGCTACGTTTTATGGCGGTTTAAGTCTTCAAAGGTAATTCCTAGCGGGGCGGTGAGTTCATTCGGGATTTCAATTAGAATGAACGGCATTGAATTATCTTCCGCTGACAGGACCTTTCCAGATGCCTCTTCCCAACCGACCATTGCTTTCCTCTTTTGTTTTGTGTGTAGTGTTCCTGTCTCTTTCGACGGTAAGTAGCGGAGTTGAAAGAAAAGCGAAGCCCACTAAATGGCGTGATCTGTTTGACGGCAAGTCACTCTCCGGGTGGGAAAAGACCAACTATGGTGGCGAAGGCGAGGTCGAAGTTCAAGACGGCAAACTCATGCTTAACTTTGGCTACTCCATGACCGGCGTGACCTATCAGGGGAAAGACCTTCCGCGTACCAATTATGAGATTCAAACGACGATACTCAAAGTGGACGGCAACGATTTCTTTTGCGCTGCCACCTTTCCTGTTGCAGATTCCTACTGCAGTTTTATTGTCGGCGGTTGGGGCGGAGCCGTGACGGGTCTTTCAAGTATCGACGGGCAGGATGCTTCAGAAAATGAAACAACCGGCTATCAGAATTTCCCGGCTGGCAAATGGTACAAAATCAAAATCCGCGTTGAGCCACATTTGATTCAGTGCTGGATTAACGGCAAACAGGTTGTCTACCAGAACATCCTAGACCGCAAAATCACGACTCGTAATGAAGTGAATCTCAATAAACCGCTAGGTTTCGCCACCTGGGAAACCAAGGCAGCCTATAAAACGATTCAAATTCGGGAACTGAAAACTAAATAAAACGTAACGCTCGCCAATGTTTCATAGTTTTGAAGAAGATTCTCCCGTAAACGACATGCTACGTCATGAGTTCTTTATGCAGCATGCCCTACAGCAGGCACAAGCCGCTGCCGCTCAGGATGAGGTTCCTGTTGGCGCAATCATCGTACATAACAATCAAATCATTGCAGCCGCTCACAATCAACGGGAACAATTACACGATCCAACGGCGCATGCCGAGATGATTGCCATTACTCAGGCAGCAGAAGCATTGGGAGACTGGCGTCTGGAAAACTGTACGCTCTACATCACTCTGGAACCTTGCTGCATGTGTGCCGGAGCAATCGTACAGGCTCGCGTGCCCTGGGTCGTGTACGGCGCCAGTGACCCGAAGGGCGGAGCGGCCGAATCGTTGTACCAGCTACTCAATGATGATCGTCTAAATCATCGATGTAACGTAGTAAGCAATGTCCTACAAAAACCATGTGGGGAAATTCTCACTCAATTTTTTCGGCGTAAACGGATGAAAAACTGATAAGAACGGTATTCGTTACAAAAAGCCGTGGGAAATATTTTTATTCTCCGGGAGCTCAGTGCATCGTTACTTTTATGAAACTCATGGGAGGAATTCACGTGGACTTGCCACTACCCATGTAAATTTTTTCTTGTTGATTGAATCGGCAAGGGCGGTAAACTGTTGCATCACAAAACTGATCAACTAAGAAGTTTTATGCTGCCAACGAGGGCCAATTTTGAAATTGTAGTACGAGTTGGCAAGCCTAAGTGAAATAGAATTTTCCTAATCAGATACCAAATCCCAATTTCCAATTCTTCAACCGATCAACGCGACGAGGCAGAGCAAACAATTCTGTTTTCTGAGAATCTAAAAGCAGGATTGTTATGTTCATTCAATTAAGAGGCAAACTATACAAACCAAAGTGATTAGATCCGCAAATAGGCCCCGCTTATAGTCTGGCAGGAGCTATTTTTCTAATTTCAAAACGCCAGCCCGTCGTTTTTCAATTTTAAATGTAATGGGCACGATTACTTTCTTTGTTGCCGCCTTACCATTCGTCATTCCAGGACGAAATTGCCACTTCGCCACTGCTTGCTGAGCAATCTGATCAAGTTTTTGTGAGCCTGTCGACAGTACCACTCGCGTCGATTGCACCTTGCCATCAGGTTGCACAACCACTTCAAGCTTGACGGTACCGCTCACCCCTCGACTAACAAGTTCCTGAGGAAACACGGGGGGCCGGTTTAATGCATTGCCGGGATCAAGAGCCGGAGCAGTATTAGCGCCATTCATCGGCTTAACGACAACATCGGTATTCGAATTTCCTTTGCGAGCAGAAGCATCAACCACGACAGCATCCAGTTCAAATTCGACATGCGTTTGTGTGCGAATCACAGGACGTGTGGTGGCTTTCAGCTGAGGTGCCTGCTCTTCGGTCATTTTCGTCTTTTCTAGCTTGTTCAGTCTTGGCCTGGCTGGCTGATTGGAAGCAATCGGCTGTCGAACTGTCGTTGCCTTCCGTTCGACAGGGGGGACGTTTACAGGGCGGGCTTGTAAGACTTCTTCAGAATTAACAACCGTTGATTTTAATGCAGACGGTGCCTCTGGCTGAGCGTTAAGAGATAACTCAGTAGCAAACAGGTCAGGCTTGCGTTGATTCGTCACCTGTTTGTTTGCCTCCTGAAAAGGCTCTGTTTCGTTACGCAACACATCCTCTTCGAGGACTGTCACTTCTTCCCGTTGCTGATGAAGCAATTCTTCCGCTTGCTGACGTTCCACATAGCCCGTGGTTTCTATCAGCTTTGCCACGGACGAATCCGGCTGTTGTTGAGGACGAGTAGCGGCTATCAATTGCAAGGCAATCGAAGACTCTCCCTTTTGAACGCTACCAAGTGTTGCATCGATCTGCGTATCCCCTAACTTACTAATCACGACATGGCCCATCGTACTACCGGTAAGCAGTAGTAAGAACAACCAATCTGTTTTGAGTAAATTACGTACGTAGTACATATCACCAATAGTGTCGTTAATAGTGGCGCATTCAAAGAACGCGTAGAACCCATTCTTTTACCGGAACACTTCGTCTCTCTTCCTATTTACATCATATCGTCAATCATTCTGCAGCCAAACCAATAAACCACTGACAGCATCACACTTCTTAACCCCGGCAGTGTTTACCAGCCTGCTTACTAGCCAGCACGAGGATTTGAATTACTCTTAATAGATACTCACCGTCTACTATTTCTAAACTCTGTAATCCGGTTCGTGATAATCCATGTTTTGGGGAAAAACTCTTAGCGAATTGTTCGATCAGGGAGGATTCGTCATGTATCCTCTGCTGGTTTGCTCAATTGTTGCCGTGAGTGTTGCCATCGAACGGATTCTCGTGTTGATTCTACACCGTGACAGTTATGACCGGTTTGTGCTAGAGCTGGAAACGCGGTTAAACGATTTAGGCGTCGAAGGGGCGAAGACCTTGCTGGCCAACTTAAACAGTCCATTGGCTCATGTCGCCGGGAGCATTCTCAATAATGTTCATGTAAAGCCGGACACCCGTGAAGAAATTGTAAATCGCGAAGCGTCGGAACAAATTGCACATCTGGAAAAGAGAATCAACTGGCTATCGATTATTGGAACTCTGGCGCCGATGATTGGATTACTGGGTACCGTCATTGGATTGGTGGAGGCGTTTTATCAAATCGAGCAACAGGGTGGACAGGTGCAGCCCGGCGATCTGGCATCCGGGATCTGGACGGCTCTGCTAACCACAGTCTTCGGTCTGACCGTTGCCTTACCAACTCTGGCGATTTACCATTTTCTGGACAATCGTATCGCCGCCATCACGTTGCGTATGACGTGGGTTTCCTCCCGCGTGAACCAATGGCTCGAAATGCAAAACGTAAGCGAGAATGGCGACAACTGATGAAGACGATCGAACGCCAACGTCGACCCTCCATTCGCATGGAACTCAGTCCGCTGATTGACTGCATCTTTCAGCTTCTCATTTTCTTTATGCTGTCTTCCACCTTTCTGACGCCAGCTATTCAGCTAACGCTTCCCTCTGCCACAGCGGGTACAAGTCAAAACGACCTGGAGATTATTATCACATTGAATAAAGATGGGGACATTTACTTAAACAACACACAAACGTCTCTTATTTCACTTCAGGCAGAATTACAACAAATGTTGACCGAAACCGAACACAAATCGGTGACGATTCGGGGAGATCAGGACATGCCGTATTCAGCATTTCTCGACGCACTGGATATCGCCAAGCGAAGTGGCGCCGTTCACGTCAACGTAGCTCATCAAACGCCGTAAGTGTTGGCCGACAGGCTTCTCTAAAACTCGAAGCCATACTGGATATTGGCTGAAAAGCCGGCGCCGTCAACGCCACTGCCATGAACCCGGTAAGCCTTATCGAGGATATTTTCGAGTTCAATTCTTAAGAGGTGATTTTCTTTCAGTTCGGTACCGTATCTCAGACTGATCGTACCGTATCCTGGAGTACCTCCATCAGGAATACGTCCATCGGAGATATCCTGAAAATTCAGGCGGTCCTGTTTAGCAACCAGCCACGAGTAGATATCCACAAATTCGTACTTTTCGCTATTGCGCCATCGTAATCCGACGACTCCCTGGGTCGGAGGGATCCGTGACAATGGTTGTTCAAGTTCCAGATCCTGACCGTAGATGTACAAGAAGTTTCCATAAGCGGTCCAGTTTGTCGACAGTCTCTTTTCAGCAGCGAATTCAATTCCATTGATTTCAGCATCACGATTACTTCGTGAAAACAGAATACTTTCACTGGTGACGCCGGCAGGTGTTCTCAGAATCATGTCGTCAATATTGGTCCAGAAGACAGATGCCTGCCATCGCAGATCATCCACTTCTTTTCGTAAAGCCAATTCGTAGCTCAGGCTACGCTCGGGCTGCAGATCGACACTAGGAGTATCCGCTGCTGCCTGTTGGACGTTGTCATTGTTAGCAGCCAGGTCGTCCAGGTTGGGAGCTCGGAAACCTTCGGAGATCGACCCGACCAGAATAGTATCATCATCCAGTTTGTAGTTTAACCCGCCACTTGCCGACCAATCGTCAAACGTGGGCGAAATAAAAACCGGCTGTGATTCCGGATCCGTATTAGGATCATTATCGTGATCTACATCTACCATCGGAGTACCTTGGGCGTGGGCGCGGGTAAACCGAACCCCTCCGTTAAAACTCAAGCGTTCATTAAGCTCTTTGTCCATTTGGAGGAAAGTACCGGTTTGGCGGTAACGTCCATCATCAGGATACTTGGGCGTGGGGGAAGAAATAAAATCGTTCGTGAGATTATCATAGCGATCCCGATATGAATCCACGACATCTCGGTACGAGTCAACTCCGTATGTCAGATTCCAGCCACTCTCAAGTTCACGCCCTAGTAAAAGCTGCAGACCATACGAGTAGTTATCGGTTTCCATGTCATCCCAATAGGACCTGTTGGATCGAGCATCGGTAGCCTGTTCCCGCTGGCGATGCATCGAGAATGTAAGCATGTAGTTATCGTAGAATTTCCCCATATCCGTTCCCTGAAACCGAAGGTACGCCATGCTTCGTTGTTGAGGATCAAAAATTGTGCGTCGGTTGGGGAATCGATCAGTTCGAAAAATGTCTCGTTGCTCGAAGTGTTGTACCGAAAGCGTAACGGCCTGATTGTCTGAGATCAGTCGATCAACTCGAACATCGCCCGAATATTGTGAATAAGCCGTTGCTGGCTGACGTCCCAGATCCCCACCACGGTCCAGGTCATTGAAGTTTCCATATCCTGAACCGGCGAAAACCCGAGTATTACCCTTTTGGAATTGATAATTCAATCGAGTATAAACTCCTCCGTCCGCACTCGAGTATCGTGACGTCCAGGTACGAACCGGCTCATTGAGTAATGCATCCGCAGGTGTCCTACGTGTCACAACGTTGATTACGCCACCTATCGCATCACTTCCCCAAAGAACTGTTTGAGGGCCACGTATTACTTCAATGTGATCCACCATGCCCGGATCAATCGTATTGAAATATTGGTTGGGCCCGGAACGAAACGTCGCATTGTTCATACGGATACCGTCAATGAGGATAAGAACCTGTTGACCGGTAAGACCACGAATGAACGGAGAGGCAGCTCCTCGTTGAGTTCGCTGCATGAGAACTCCGGTTTCACGTTCGAGCGCCTGAAGCATATCAGCCGGAGCACGTTCAAGAAGGTCCTGGAGGTCTATGACCGAACGGTTCGTCGGTGCCGTAAAATTTGAGAAATTACTTCGACGACCACCATCAAACAATCCAGGGAACATGGAATCGAGCCGATCATCATTCCAAATTCCATCCGGCGTCGTCGGAAACGGAATCACACCTTCGACAATAATCGGGTCGATTTCCGGAGGAACGTCCGATTCTGTCGAGGATCCTACCTCAGTGTCGTCTCCTGGTTGCTGCATCGTAGCCAAAGTGACTTCAGAAGCCGCTTCAACCGACTGCTCATCGACTTCCAACTCCAGCGAATCAACATTTGGGTCAACGACCGGCGCCGCGGGCACATCTGGCTTTTCACTGTCCTGAGCACTGGCAAACGCTGGTAAAAGTCCCAAAGTGAATAAAACTAATGCAGAAATCTTGATTAACTGTTTCACTGCGGACTATTTCAGATTCGATAGAAAGACAATTACCGTGTATGAGTTAACAATCGCCAACAAATCCAGAATTGATCAGGTATTTTGCCACGAATCTATGATTTTTGCTCGGACTAAAGAACAATCCGACAAACGGAGACAGCCCATTTTATTTTGAGGCCTGAGACTGAGTTTGCCAAAACTCATTAATCGAAACTTCTTTACAGCCGGCCATGAGATTGCCTGTGGAACTAATGCGTTTTCTATCCGAGTTGGTCAGTTGCCAATGAATGCTGTGTTCACTTCGTACGATATGTTTGCGCAATCCAACTCGATCTAACATAATAGTGCGTTCAATTGTTCTGGGCATCAATTTTTGCTCAGCCATGACGCGGTTCAATTCGAAGCGAGAATAGGGCGGCAGGTTCCCGACTCGAGTGCTATTGAGCCGGGCAATCCAGTCGGCAAAGTGCCGATACTGTTGTACCGAAGACTGCCATTTGGCTGTAACCCCTGTGGCCTCATACGTTAGATGGTCACTCGAAACGGTTACCGTTCTGGTAGATGGATTGAATTGCTGGTCCAGTTGCGGATTTACAAATCGGGCGATGACATCTTCACTGGCCTGCGACTTAACTTGTTCAAGAAACTTAGTGAGATATTCCTTGGTAAGTGTCGTTTTTAATTTCCTTTGACTATCGATCAATACAAAACGACCGCGTCTGACATCAAAGACGGTAATCTCTCTCTGCTGATCGCTACCACTGAGAAAGTCATACACAGTGGAGCCGTTAAACAGAGTCAAACTTTTGGCTGTTGGCTGTATGGCTCCCTCGACGAATATTTCCGTTTCCATACGAAAGTCATTCGCCTGTGCAAATAGCGGGGTTGTTGCCATGGAAGCTACAAGAGCAGCCAGACAATACAGTGAAATTCGCATTGGATTCATCTTAGGTTCCTGACGATTGCAAAAAGAGCATTGAGACGTAGAAGAATACCTGATTTTTGCCGGCCAAGTCTACGCAGATCATACGATTTAACATTTGCAAAGCGAGGCAAGTGCTCCACAGCTCTTTGTTTTCAGGGTTTTGCCCACCACCCGGCGACCCGGTAAGCAATACTTTACGTAGCAAAACACATAGTCGTCATACTACTGCCGAAAATAAGGGCTTAACGTGAATCAAAAGAAACGCATTTTAGTAACAGGCGGAGCGGGGTTTTTAGGATCCCAGCTCTGTGAAATGCTGGTTGCGCGTGGTGATGACGTGATCTGTATCGACAATTTTTTCACCAGCCAAAAAGTTAATGTCTCTCATCTGCTTGACAAACCCAACTTTGAGTTAATTCGTCACGACGTCATCGTACCGATCTGGCTGGAGGTGGACCAAATCTATAATCTGGCCTGCCCCGCGTCCCCCGGCCACTATCAATTCAATCCAATCAAAACCATTAAGACATCCGTGATGGGGGCTATTAATGTTCTGGGGCTAGCCAAACGCTGCAACGCCCGTGTGTTGCAGGCATCTACGAGTGAGGTTTACGGCGACCCTGAGGTACACCCCCAGACTGAAAATTACCGGGGGAGCGTAAACCCTATCGGTCCACGGGCGTGTTATGACGAAGGTAAACGGGCCGCGGAAACCTTGTTCATGGAATATCACCGCATGAACAAGGTCGACATCCGAATTGTTCGCATTTTTAATACCTATGGGCCAGGAATGCATCCATTCGACGGACGCGTCGTTTCTAACTTCATCCGTCAGGCTTTGGCTAACGAACCACTCACGTTATTTGGAGATGGTTCTCAAACTCGTTCTTTCTGCTATCGAGACGACCTGCTCTATGCCATGGTAAGCATGATGGAAAATGAAACCGGGTTTATTGGGCCGGTCAACATTGGCAATCCAAATGAGTTTACGATCAGAGAATTAGCAGAACTTGTGATTGCATTGACTGGAAGTTCAAGTTCTATCGTAGAGGGGGTTCTACCCAAGGACGACCCGGTACGCCGCCAACCTGACATTCGGTTAGCTCGCGAAAGGTTGCATTGGGAGCCAAAGGTTGAACTGCGGGAAGGATTACAAAAGACGATCGACTGGTTTAAGACGATTGATCTAGATCAGTATCACCCTCCGACTCCAAATTTCTAAGGAGCAAAACGAAAAAGCCGAGCCCGAAAAACAGGCTCGGCTTTCAATTCTTACGACGGGGCGCGACTACTTTTCCACGCTTTGGTATGCTTTGAACTGAGCAGCAATGTCGGCAGCCTCAGTGTCGCCTTTGTGAACGTAAACTCGATAACGCAGTGTCATCGTCTCACCTTTGGCCATTTTGTGAGACCCATCAATGTCGTTACTGTTCTTGAAGTGATGAAGGCCAAACGGGTTGGCAGTAAACAAACCATAGGTTCGTACATGCCAATAGGTTGGGTAACGAAAACTCGTTGGATGATTCATGATTGCGATACCCACGGTGTTACCTTTCACTGGCCCCACGTAATCGACCCACGGTGAAGCCTTCCCCCAGGCCTGCAGATCTTTATCGCCTTGTTGATTGACAATCGCGCCACCCATATTGGCCGTTACTTTCATGGTGCCCGCAACACGGACTCCGAATGAACCTTCTTTCGTATCACCAAAAACCAATTCCCCTTCACTGGCCGTTACCGTGGTATCAAAGTCAATCCAGTATGCGTCCGAATCTGCACCAAAAGTCAAACGTCGAACATCTTCGCACACTTTGTTTCCTTTAGCGTCGACCCAGTCATTTTTGGATTCAATGGTGGCCGTATTTCCGTCTTTGACCTTGGTGAATCCTTTATGGAGGATATTTCCATGGCCCTCCGTTTCAGCCCAGAAATCAACACCGTTGACATTTCCATGGGTAAACCAGAATGATCGATGATGGATATGGTCATTACGTTCATTTTCACCGGCATCGCGCATGGGATAAGCACGAGTGATTTCATTACCATGAGGTCCGATCAATGGCCACAAAACAGGTTTCGCTCCAGATTTCGTGAGGTATTGGGTCAATAGCTTACCGTCCTTGGAAACTTCCAGTCCGCCATCAATTTTCTTGACAGTGAATTTTTCCGCTTTGGAGTTTGCTGGAAGGCAGAATACGCTTGTTGCAGCCAGCAGTAAAAGAAGTGGTTTCATGGGGTTGCCTACCATAGTTGTTCATCTCCGGGCTCTGCCTCGTTGACCTGGGGTAGCACAACCTTTGCGACCCTATCGTTCGAGAGGCTATTTAAAGGCTTCTATCTATAGAAGACATATGTATGAAACTCGGTCACGATTGAGACCAAGCCGACTAATCTAATTCTATCAATCTTTTGCCTGACCGTCATAACCGATACACGCTACTTCTTCGGAAATCCTTCCACATAGTTCATGGACTATTTTTTAGTTTCTTCATTCCCAACCGGACATCGCGCCTTATCTCCCCGATATTACCCATAGTTAATATTTAACCTAAACAACCCAAACTAAGATTTTCTCTCATACGAATTCCAAGTATGGCCGGGTTAGTCTTAGAGAATATAAAAGAGCTATGCCGGGAACGATTTCTACCCTGTTGCAGGCCGCTGACCTGCCTGACCTTAGAAGCCAAATCCAAAAAGCCTTATGCGAATTCAATCTTCTTGAACCCGGAGCATTTCCATTTACAGAGCGAGTCCTGACCAAACAGGGCGAAGCGTGTGGAATCATGTTCTGTCTACACGGCCCTCGTAGCGTCAAGCTAACCGCTATCTGGGAAACAGTTTCCAATTCCGTCCTCTTCTACGACTCGACCGGACAACGGCAGGGTAAAGCAGAGGTCAATCTGGACAATCAATCCGATCTACTGGCTCTGGCCGGTTAATCATAACACTAACGCCTGCTTAAAAAATGCACGTTATTACATGGAGGTAAAACGATGTTAGTACTGTCTCGTAAAGAGTGTGAGAAAATCCAACTCGGAAATGACATCATCTTGACAGTGGTGAAAGTTTCCGGAGACAAAGTTCGGCTCGGCATTGAAGCGCCGGCTGATATCAAAGTTTTACGGAATGAGCTTGAACTATACGAAGACGGTCCTCAAACACTTGCTCATCCCGCAAAGCTCCTACTGGACGCTAATAACGAAACTTTGCCGCTAGCATCCTGAGTGGAATTTACCGGAGTTTGCAATAAAGCTGCAATTTGGTGTGATGGCAGCCGATTTCTCATTTGGCGTAACGCGCCATCAGTGATGTGAACCTGAGTGATCCGTATCGAGGAAGGTTGAAACCATCCCCCCGAAAGAATGATTGCAAAAAATGGTGAATTAAATACGCTTAATGGTACCCACGGAGCAAAGTGTCAGACTCTCGAGTCAGGGTGGCCATTTGGCTGCTTCCTACCTTCGGTGACTTTGCCCACGAGCCCTCCTTAAAAAAAACATTCTTAGTCCTAAAAACGCCGGCAGATTACAGGTGTTATTGCTAAGATGAATAGATAAATAAACCTTTACCTAACATCAGTTCTGCTCAGGAAGTGCAGATTTGACTGATGGTATACTTATTACCAATTCGAATTGTTTGAACCAGACGTGGTTCATATGTCGTTTTATTAGTGGAGAAACCTGTAACTATGAATTGCAAAGGCAACAGCTTAGGTCGTCGTTCTTTCATGCAGGTAGGATTCCTCGGTGGACTTGGGTTATCTCTTTCGGATTACTTCCGAATGCAGAAAGCTCAAGGTGATCAGAAATTCTACGAAAGTGTGGAAGGCCCGGCGAAGAGCGTCATCTTTATTTACCTACCTGGTGGATGTGCCCATCAGGAAACCTGGGATCCGAAACCATTCGCCCCGATTGAATACCGAGGCCCTATGAGCAGCATCGAAACGGTTGTTCCAGGCACTCGTCTTAATGAGACGATGGTGAAGACGTCGAAAGTTGCAGACAAGATTGCAATTTGTCGTAGTATGACACATGGTGAAGCGGCTCACGAACGTGGGACCCATAACATGTTCACTGGATATCGACCAAGTCCTGCGTTGCAGTATCCATCCATGGGTTCTGTCGTGGCTCACGAATTTGGTCCTCGTCATAACCTGCCTCCATACGTTTGCATTCCTAACCAGCCAAATGTATTTGCTGGAACAGGATACCTTAGCAGCTCATACGCCGGCTTTAGTCTCGGATCTGATCCTGCCAGTGGCAGTTTTCAGGTTCGTGACCTGAAACTTCCAGGTGGCGTGGATGATGGCCGTTTTGGTAAGCGTCGCAAAATGCTTACCGCTGTCAACGATTATTTCGCGAATAAAGAAAAAGCCGATTCACTCGATGCTGTCGACACATTCTACGATCGTGCTTACAGCCTGATCAGCAGCGAAAAGGCTCGTGATGCCTTCGACATCAATAAAGAAGATCCCGCACTCCGCGATAAATATGGTCGTAACACAGCCGGTGCTCGCATGTTACTTGCTAGACGACTGGTAGAAGCCGGAACTCGCTTTGTCACACTCACTTATGGTGGCTGGGATATGCACAGTAACATCGAAGGCTCGATCAAAGGTCAAGTACCTGCTTTAGACCAGGGATTTGCAGCCTTGATCGAAGACCTTGACCAGCGAGGGCTCCTGGAAAGCACTCTGGTTTGTATCGCCTCAGAATTCGGACGTACTCCGAAGATTAACGCGAATGCAGGGCGCGACCACTGGCCTAAGGTCTTCAGTGTGGTCATGGCCGGTGGTGGTACCAAGCCTGGTATCGTCTACGGTAAGTCCAATGCCACTGCTAGTGAACCTGAAGAGGATGCTCTGACGGTTGAAGACTGGGCAACCACCATTTACAGCCGAATTGGTATTGTCGCGGATAAAGAGCTTATGGCTCCTGGCGATCGTCCAATCGAAATTGTAGATGGCGGTAAAGTACGCCAGGAATTGATTGTTTAGTCCCCACTACTAAACAGTGTGATTCCTCACTATTAACGACATGCGTTGCGGGGGGCGCACAAAGCGTCACCCGCACTTTAAAACGTATGGGAGCAACAGGAAATTATGAGACGTTTATCCCCACGAATCGTCACGTCAGCATTGCTGTGCGCAATGCTCTTCGCCTTTACAGTAGTCGCTCAGGCTTCTTCACCTGCGCTTAGCATTATTACTCCACGTAATGTACAGCGAGGTGTGGAAAACACGATTTCCTTCAACGGAGCTCGTCTGACCGATGCGGAAGAGATCCTCTTTTACTCGCCCGGCTTCGAAGTTGTCGAATTGACACCGGAGGCAGGAAAAGTAACTGCCCGAGTCAACATCGCGGCAGACTGCCGACTGGGAGAACACGTTGCTCATGTTCGCTGTAAAAGCGGCCTGACTGAATTTAGAACTTTTTGGGTTGGTCCGTTCGGTGCGACCGCTGAAGTCGAGCCTAACAGCAGCTTTGAAGCTCCTCAAAAAATAGAACTTAATACGACCGTTCATGGTGTGGTCACCAATGAAGACGTTGACTATTACGCAGTCGAGCTCAAGGCAGGACAGCGAATTTCAGCTGAAATAGAAGCGATGCGGCTGGGGACCACTCTGTTTGATCCTTACATCGCAATCATCGATGCCAAGCGATTCGAATTATCGGCGGATGATGATACCCCGCTCACCAAACAGGACGCTGTTGCTTCAGCTGTCGCCAAAGAAGATGGTACGTATTTCGTCATGGTACGTGAAAGTAGTTATGCCGGTAACGGAAACTGTCGGTACAATCTTCACGTGGGAACGTTCCCTCGCCCGCTTGCTGTTTATCCTGCGGGTGGGAAAATTGGGGAGACCGTCGACGTGAAATTTGTCGGTGATCCGACAGGTGTTATAAATCAATCTGTTCAGTTACCTGCTGAGAGTAATGATCAGTTTTCACTGGTCCCGCAGGATGCCAACGGAGTTGCTCCATCCGGAAATCCATTCATGCTTTTCGATCATGCTAATTCGCTGGAAACGGAACCAAATGAATCGATTGCCGAAGCCTGTGCTGCTGAATTGCCCAATGCGTTCAACGGAATCATTCAGTCCGAAGGTGATATTGACTGCTTCAAATTCACGGCCAAAAAGGGGCAGGTCTTCGACATTGAGTGCTTTGCACGACGAATCCGCTCACCGCTCGACCCCGTCATGAATCTCTACAACGCCGCTGGCGGTTCGCTGGTAGGAAACGACGATTCACGTGGTCCAGACAGTTATTTCCGTTATACCTTCCCTGCTGACGGTGAATATGTTTTGCGTATTACCGACCACTTGAAACGTGGTGGTGACACCTTTGTTTACCGAGTTGAATTTCGACCTGTGCAGGCTCAGTTATCACTGGGCATTCCACGTGTCGCGCGATATTCACAATCTCGCCAACAGATTTTTGTTCCTCGGGGAGGTAAATACGCCACGTTGATTTCTGCATCCCGATCAAACTTTGGTGGCGACCTAACCATCGAAGGAAATGACTTGCCTCAGGGTGTCACAATGCACGCTCCACCAATGCCAGCCAATATGAGCACGATGCCGGTCGTCTTCGAAGCTGCTGCAGATGCTCCAATCGCCGGTAAGCTGATGAAGTTCCAGGCCAAGCATGTGGATCCTGCCACTGGCATTAAGGGGCATTTCAAAAACAGAGCCGATCTTGTTGTCGCTGCCCCCGGACAATCGCTTTACGTTTATAAAGATGTAGAGCAACTTCCAATTGCGGTGGTCGACGAGCTACCGTTTAGCCTGGAAATCGTTCAACCCAAAGTGCCAATTGTTCAGAACGGTGAAATGGCACTCAAGGTTTTGATCCATCGCAAAGAAGGTTTTAACGAAGCGGTTACATTGCAGTTTCCATTCCGACCACCAGGAATCGGGACTCGGTCTACTGTGGTAGTGCCTGCCGGAGGAACTGAAGCGGTTTACCCACTCAATGCAGCCGGAAACGCCCAAGTTCGGGAATGGCCTATTTACGTCTTGGGTTCTGCAAATGTTAATGGCACAGCCTGGGTATCCAGTCAGATGGCCACGCTCAGCGTTGCTGCTCCCTACGTTAGCCTGGCTCTTGAACGTGCCGCATGTGAGCAGGGACAGGAAACACAGCTCTACGGAAAACTCACACAAACCACTGCATTTGAAGGAAAGGCTAGCGTCGAATTACTCGGACTTCCCAATCTAGTCACAACAACCAATTTGGATTTCGACAAAGCGGCGGAAGAGTTGACATTTAACGTTCAAACAGACAAAACCAGTCCTGCTGGAAAGCACACGAATGTGTTCTGTCGCATAACGATTATGGAAAACGGTGAACCTATCGTCTTCCGAACGGCAGCAACGACTCTGCAGATCGATAAACCCCTGCCGCCACCACCAAATGCTCCTCCTAAACCTATGCCGATGCCTGTTGCCCAGGCTCCTAAACCGATGCCAGCTCCGATGCCTATGGCGAAGCCATTGACACGACTGGAGAAACTTCGTCTAGCTGCAAAACAGCGAGCTGAAGGGGGAACTCCGGCGGGTTCCGAAGAAAACTAATTGAAACAATTCGAGTTATCGTTTTTAGATACGTTTAACATTTTGATATTCAGGTCTTGTAACGCAATGACTGCTACAAAAACCCTCCTGCGAAATCTGGCTTTATTCACCTTTATACTGACCACTGCCGTAAGCTCGGCCGCGGAATTAGTGGAAATCAATGTTTATCCGGAAAACATCGATTTGTCTAATTCCAGAGATCGTCAGCGACTCATCGTTCAGGCGAGATTTGCCGACGGCCTTACCGAGGACGTCACGGAGCAGGCGACGCTGACCAGCGCTAATTCGGAAGTGCTGCGTAAGGATGGCTATACCTTTTTCCCTGCGGCTGATGGAGAAACTACAGTTAATGTCGAATATCAGGGCAAAGCGGTACAAATTCCCGCCAAAGTCCAAAACGCTGGTGTCACACCACCAATTAGCTATACGCTCGATGTAATGCCGGTATTCCTGAAGGCAAATTGTAATACCGGGAGTTGTCACGGTGCAGCTCGCGGTAAAGACGGCTTCCGACTGTCACTTTACGGATTTGATGTCAATGGCGACTACAATCGCATCACACGTGACTTCAGTTCTCGCCGTATCAATCTCGCATTTCCTGAAGACAGTCTGTTGCTGACAAAAGGAGCAGGTGTGGTTCCTCATACGGGCGGGACACGTTTCCGAAAAGGAGACGAATTATACGAGACCGTTCATGAATGGTTGCGAGACGGGGCCGTTATTGATCAAGGCGAAATTCCCACCGTTACAAAAGTTGAAATATATCCTAAGGGAGCTGTGCTGAACGGCGAGGGAGCTCAACAAAAAATCACCGTCCGTGCATACTACTCGGACGGAACGGACCGAGATGTGACCCATCTGGCTTACTTTAGCTCCAACAATGATAACTCGGCCATTATCGAGCAGGACGGTGTGGTGACAGCTCAGAACCGAGGTGAAGCCTTTATCATGGCTCGATTCGACACTCACACCGTAGGGACTCATTTCATTGTCCTGCCAAAGAATCTGGAGTTTGCCTGGAATGAACTTCCAGAGAACAATTACATCGATACGCACATGCATAACAAGTTCAAGAACCTGCGTATCATTCCATCAGAGCTTTGCACCGATGAAGAATTCATTCGCCGAGTGACGCTCGACGTCACAGGCCGCTTGCCTACGGTTGATGAATACAATGCCTTTCTAGCTGATGTGGATCCCAAGAAGCGAGACAAACTGGTCGACGAATTACTGACCCGAAAAGAGTTTGTTGAAATCTGGGTGATGAAATGGGCAGAACTGTTAACAATTCGAACGACAAACCAGATTAGTTACAAATCGATGCTGTTGTATTACACATGGTTACAGGAACGAGTAGCTAATAATGTCCCCATGAACGTCATGGTTCAGGAACTGCTTGGGAGCAATGGTGGAACTTTTGCCAACGCAGCAACGAACTACTATCAGAATGAAACCAACACACTGAAAGTTGCTGAAAATGTTGCGCAGGTGTTTATGGGAATGAGAATGCAGTGTGCTCAATGCCATAACCATCCGTTTGACCGCTGGACGATGGATGACTATTACAGTTTTGCAGCCTTCTTCTCACAAATCGGACGTAAACGCGGGGAAGACCCTCGTGAGATTATTGTCTTCAATAGTGGCTCTGGCGAAGTCCGACATCCAGTCGGCAACCGTGTCATGGCACCAAAATTCCTGGGCGGCGAAACGCCGGATGTTGCCGGAAAAGATCGGCGGCAGGTAATGGCAAACTGGCTCGCTTCCGACGAAAATCCGTTTTTCTCGCAGAATCTATCTAACATCGTCTGGGCTCACTTCTTCGGAAAGGGAATTATTCAGGAAGTCGATGATGTACGAATTAGTAATCCGCCTGTAAATAAAGAATTGCTGGACGCTCTTTCGCAAAAACTTCGTGAATACAACTATGACTTCAAAAAGCTTGTACGTGATATTTGTACATCTCGTACTTATCAGCTAAGCACAAAAACTAACGAAACCAACGAGAAGGACACAACCAACTTCTCACACGCCACATTGCGTCGTATGCGTGCGGAAGTGCTGCTCGATGCAATCACACAAGTCACCACGACGTCCAACAAATTCCCTGGCTTGCCAAGTGGGGCGAGGGCTGTTCAGATTGCCAATGGAAATACCAGTACCTATTTCCTCACTACCTTTGGACGAGCCAAACGTGAGACTGTTTGTTCCTGTGAAGTCAAAATGGAGCCGAACCTTTCTCAGGCTTTACATATGCTCAATGGAGACACGGTCAATGCCAAGGTAACTCAAGGTGGTCTGGTTGCCACTCGCCTCGGCGAAGAGGTTCCTCATGAAAAGATCGTTGAGGAAATCTACATTCGCTGTCTGACCCGTAAGCCAACTGAGAAAGAACTAACGAATTTAATGGAGTTGGTCAGTCAGGAAGAAAACAAACAACAAGCCCTTGAGGATGTTTTCTGGGCTCTGTTGAATTCAAGAGAATTCGTATTTAACCACTAAGCCTTCAATGCGGACTTGTAAACAGTCTCTGCCGAAGACGTAACACTTTATCAAAACGGGGCGAGAACACAACATTGCTGCAGGCAATGTCCCCAGAGTTAATCCATCATTAACTGGAGATGAGTCATGATTCGTCGTTTTTTACTTGGCCTGATTCTATTGGGAATCACCACTGTAACCTACGGCCAGGAAGATGCCAAAGAAGAAAAGATCACATGGGATGACCATGTTGCAGCAGTCTTTCGCCAGAGGTGTGTAACTTGCCATAACGTAAACAAGAAAAGTGGCGGTCTCGACATCTCGACTTACACCAACCTTATGTTGGGCGGTTCTTCCGGCGATGTTCTCGAACCTGGTGATGCTGGTAGTAGCTATCTCTTTCTGCTGATAACACATGAATCAGAACCATTCATGCCACCCAACTCGGATCCAATTCCCGCTAACGAAATTTCACTTGTCGAAAAGTGGATCAACCAGGGCATGCCCGAAAATGCCGGTAGTAAAGTCATGGTGGCCAGTAAGCCAAAGTTTGAAATGACTTTGGATCCCAATGCTACAGGCAAACCAGATACTCCACCAATGCCGGGACGATTAAACAAAGCTCCAGGTCTCTACTCTCCCAAAACTGCTGCTGTCACAGCTATTGCAACCAATCCATGGTCCTCCTTAACCGCGATCGCAGGCCAGAAAAAGATATCCCTTTATGATGTAACTACGATGGAGCTTCTGGGAGTGCTTGATTTTCCGGAAGGAATCCCGCATGTCCTTAAATTCAGTCGAAACGGGAGCTTACTACTAGCCGGGGGTGGTATTGGTTCACAATCGGGTAAGGTCGTAGTCTACAACGTCAAAAATGGTGAACGAATTTTTGAAGTTGGTGACGAGTTCGATGTGGTACTTGGGGCTGACATCAGTGCAGACCAATCCATGATCGCTTTAGGTGGACCAATGAAAATGATTCGTGTCTATTCCACTGCAACTGGTGCTTTAATGTATGAAACCAAAAAACATACGGATTGGATTACGAAAATGGAGTTCAGCCCGGATGGTGTTCTGCTGGCAACCGGTGACAGGAACGGTGGGATGCACGTATGGGAAGCTCATACCGGTCGTGAGTACCTAACGCTGAAAGGGCACTCTAATCGAATTTCAGGTATCTCCTGGCGACTCGACTCCAATATCCTCGCAACAGGATCTATCGATGGAAGTGTACGACTATGGGAAATGGAAGAAGGACGACAAGTCAAAACCTGGGGAGCTCACGGTGGTGGTGTTACCAGTCTGGAATTTGCTCGTGATGGCCGTATAGCGACAACTGGTCGAGATCGTACGGCGAAAATCTGGAATCAAGATGGTGCTGCTCAGGCAACATACCCGGCCTTTGCCGACATCGCTTTAGAAGTATCTTTTTGTGACGAATCCAATCGTGTCATCGCAGGCGACTGGACGGGTAAGGTCAATGTCTGGAAGGCTGACGATAATGCTTTAGTAGGTGAACTTGCCGTCAACCCAATGCCATTAGAAACCCGTCTGGAACAGGCAAAGACGGGACTCACACAAGCACAAGCAGCCTATAAACCGTTAGGAGACGCATCAGCAGCTGCGACGGCTAAAGTTAATACGATTAAAGCGAATTTGGTAGCTGCGAACAAGAAAGTTACTGATGCTAAAGCGGCACTGGATGCTGCGAATGCTCAAGTCGCAACTTATACAAAAACCGCGGCTGAGCAAGACGGACAATACAAAGCCCTGACCGCTACCGTTGCCAAAACGACGCCCGTTATACCATCACTGACTGAGTCCGTGGCGAAAGCCAAAGAAGCAGCAGCCAAGAATGCCGATGATAAAGAACTGACGCAATTGGCGGAACAATTGGCAGCAGCTCTTACAAAACGCTCTACTGACCTCGCCAAGGCTCAGGCTGATGCAGCCGTCACCAAGAAGCAGCTGGATATGACTAATACTAAGTTGGCCGCCAGTCAGAAGGCTGCAACCGATGCAACAGCCGCTATGACGGCTGGACAAAAGGAAGTAGCAGCAATTAGTCCGACAGTTAAACCGGCAGAAGAAGCTGCTGTAGCTGCCTTGAAGGCCGCCTCCGATTCTCAGGCGATTGTGGTTTCAGCGCAGGCTCAGGTAGATAAATGGTCTGAAGAAATCGCCTTTACAGGTAAGCTGACTGATCTCAAGTCACGTCTGGCTGCAGCTTTTGAAACACTCGCTGCCAATCAGCAAAAACAGGCGGAGATGATGGCGAATCTGGATGAAATACAAAAGCAATACGATGCGGCGAATCAAGTTGTATCCACTGCAGAAACGGGCGTCCAGGATGCTACTAAACGTGTAACTGATAATGAAGCTGTCGCAAAGGCAGAACTAGCAAAGCAAAATGCTGCGACGACAGCCCATACTAATGCCACAAATTCTGCCACGCGACTCAAAGCTGCCGTATCTGCTTTAGGCGAAGCTGTAGCGAAATCCAATGAAGCTGTTACCAAAAGCGGTGGAGATGTAGAGCTGAAAAAAGCAGCTGAGGCGTTAAAGGCTCTGGCAGACAAAAAGACAGCTGAAATTCCAGCTGCTGAAAAAGCAATCGTGGATGCGTTAACGGCTCTCAATAATGCCAAGTCTGTTTACACTGAAGCTCAAAAGGATGTGACGACAGCACGGACAGATTTAGCGAGCAAAAAGAAAGCCTATGACGACGCGGTCGCCGCTCGTAAGCCGCATGAAGAGGCACTTGCCTCAGCAAAAACCGCGGCCGATGCCGAAACGCAGAAGGTAAGCGAATCTGAAGTCGCGGTGAATTCCATTGAGGATGAGTTAGCAACTCTTCAGGGGAGCTAGCACATACGTAATCGGTAAACTTCTTAAGTGCTTCGAATTCTGTCACTTAATTCGAAACACTTATTTATGGAGTGCCTCGAAACCGATAGAAGTAATTCAAACAACTTCTATTCGCCCTGTAGTGTAAGTACAATCCTACGAGGCGTAGCGTAATCGCGATGTTCCGCCAAATAGATTCCTTGCCACGTCCCTAAATTGAGCCTTCCATCGGTTACAGGAACAGTCAGGCTTGCCCCTAATAAAGATGATTTTACGTGGGCGGGCATATCATCAGGACCTTCCATCGTGTGAATGTAGGGGAAATTCTCCGGGGCAATCGCATTGATCGACGATTCCAGATCTACTCGTACATCAGGATCCGCATTTTCATTAATCGTCAGCGAAGCAGATGTGTGCTGCAAAAAAATGTGCAATTGCCCGATCGACAACTCTGAAATCTCGGGCATCGCACTGACAATCTCGTTGGTGATGAGATGGAAGCCACGTTGGCAGGCCGGTAACTTTATGGTGCGTTGCAACCAGGGCATTCTGAAATCCGCCACAAATTCTTTTTATACCTGAACTATAATAAATTTAATTCTAGAGTTTTTTAATCAACACTCAACTGCCCTCAAAATTGAATTGCTACCTTTGCTCTCTCAAAAATATCAACGGTTCATCTAGCAACCTTGAAAGGAATGTCAATCAGGGGCTCGTGATTTTGAACAGCCAAAACGCTTTAAGGGAAACTTTTCTACCACTAAACCATCCCAAGTGAGGTTAAATCTCTTGTTAAAAATGCAATCTGTCATTAACCGCATCCTCATCAAAAATTAACAAAACTAGGGAAACTAGGAGTTATTTGCCGGTCTTAAGACACCACTAAGTGGATGCTGAAGTAAGCATCCTCGAAGCATACTAAACAGAATACGGAGGAAGAAATTCTCCCCTTATTTTTTCAAGAATTTTGTTGACTATGAATAATTAGAGCTAATAATAGGGCACTTCAGGAGATTAGTTTTATTTGGGAACAGTGGTTGATTCCGCTACGACCAAAGAGGCGTTTAGCAGGGATTGATGACCAAACTGAGGCAGTACATTTTGCTGCCGGGGCGGACCTCCTTCCCGACGTCGTCAATCGAGCAAAACTCAGGAACTTGAGAAAGTCTTGATCAACTAATCCGAGAACCAAATGCGTTTTACACGGTTCGCTTCAAAATTGCTCCAGCATAAAGTGTGGCCTCACACTGAACCAGAATTCGACTAACGTCGTACTGATTCCAGGCAGACTTTTTATGTAGGAATTGAACGAGTTCAGCACAACGCTGGCGCTTGTCAAACATCGAAGTGACTGTGAAAAGATAATTTTTTTACTATAAGGATATAGATCCAATGTCAAATGTACGGAACGTTTTCGAAGCGATCCTAAAGTACGGCCACGACGAAGATTTCGCCCCAACTGAAGAGGGCTTCGAAGCAACAAATGCACCTGCAGGTTCAGAAGATAAAATTGAGATACTGCGCCGTCGTGTTGAACAAGGGACTCCCCTTTGGCACCGTAACGATCGCCATGATTACAGCGGACTGACAGGAGCTGTTCGCCCTCGCGAATAATCTTCATGCGTGTCAAATCTCTAGACGGCCCGCCGCTCTTAAGATTTCAATACACGAAAAACCCCGTTCACGGATGCAGTGAATGGGGTTTTTTCTTTGGTACCCAGGTGGTCGGCAATTTAAATCCTCCGACGGTCCAGATTTGGCTAAGATCATCTACCCAGGCTTCAACGAACATTTTTACATTCGCATTCTTTTGGGCATGAAACACTGTGTCCAGCGTCCGATCAATGCAGGCCAGAACTGTTTCAACATCCCCCTGCCATGCATCCGCAATCTCGCGGCTCGTGTTAATCAATACTGCGTCGCCGATGACTTTTTGACCACTCAGTTGTAATAGAATCTGATGGAAGCAAGCCACAACGATCGAACTCACAAATTCCATTTTCTGAATAACCGCTCGTCTACTATCACCTTTTTTGTTAATAAACGAACTCACAAATTCGCTCAGACGCTCTGGCTGCTGAGGCAGAACTGACAGCATCTGTAGTAACTCACGACGGACATCCAATAGCTCGGTTTCTACATAGCGGCTGGCAAGTCCGATACTACCGTTGGCAATCATCGACAACTCACTTGCTTGTTGAGGAGTTTCAACGATCTGTTTGGCCAATAGAATCTGTTGCACCTGTTCTGACAGTAGTGAATTAAATGTAACTACCTGGCAGCGGGAGATAATGGTATCTATTTGCTGACTTAAACTCGTTCCGATCAACATAATCACGGCCCCCGGAGGTGGTTCCTCTAGCGTCTTTAGCAAGTTTGCCGTGGCTGTATTATTGATCGTATCAGCGTCGTTAATAATGACGACCTTACGTTTTGCCCGTATAGGCTTGAGATTCACCTCATAGCAAATTCCAGGAAAGTATTCGTCTGTTTCGTTAGTACTCTTAACCGTACCGCCCACGATTTGAGCTGTCCTAATTTCCTTACTGCCACTTAAGATTTCCACGTAATGCAAATCAGGATGAGTGCCTTTCATCACTTGCTGGCAGGCGGGACAGTGACCACAGGGATTACATTGTTCTTCCGGATTAACCTCGCAAAAAAGAGCCTGTGTTAGTTTTCTCGCAAAAAAGTGTTTTCCAACGCCTTCAGGACCAATAAAGAGAAAGGCCGACGCCAGACGTCCCGAAGACAGATAACGCTGGAACTGCTCAATTTGAGATTTATGGCCTACTATTTCGTGCCATCCCATGCCTTCGTCCTTTTACTGTTCCGCAAGAAAAGCTGAGGCCAAATTGATGATTTCTTGATGTATCGTCTCAATCTCGCGAGCCGCATCAACCACCTTAATGGCATCCGGAGCACGAGCAGCCTCCGTGAGAAAACCTTGCCGCACCTGTTCCATATAGACTAAACCTTGTGACTCGATACGATCTAATTCTCTGTCCATCCGTCCCCGAGCGTGGGTCACATCCATGTCCAATAGGAAAGTTAAGTCAGGCAAAATACCATCAGTCGCCACCTGCCCCAGCTGGCGAATTACCTCCGCATCCAAGCCTCCGGCATGCCCTTGATACACTATGTTTGCAAGAAGATAGCGATCGCAAATGACTGTCTTTCCCTCAGCTATCGCTGGTTTAATAACTTGCTCGACCATTTGGGTCCGAGCCGTCATATAAAGAAACATCTCACTTCGTCGAGCGATTGCGATGTCATGTTTTTCGAGTAACAATTCGCGCAGCCGTTCACCTAGAAGAGTGCTACCGGGATCGCGGCAGAACAACACATCGTGCCCACTTTCGATCAGCCATTGTTTGAAGAGTTCGATTTGAGTCGATTTTCCGACTCCATCTGTTCCGTCGAAGCTAAAGAACATTCTCTTGCACTGTTTCCATGTCAATTACCGCAGTATTCCTATACATTTTTAACACAGAAGCGGTGTAATTAACACGACTCTCAACCAACTTCTCGGACAGCATACTGTCGAATCGAGGAGTCATCTTTGGCAGTGAGTATTACAGATCAAGACTGTAGTCGGGGAGATTGAGCACTACATCATCGGATGCAGCAGCGGCTGGCTCAGGTTCACTGCGAGTCTCAGCAGCGTTTGGTTCAGCTCCCGCTGAACCTTCTTCTGACTGAGCTGACTCCGTTTGGTCAGCTTTATCCGCTGAATCTGTCGGCTGTTCAATCATTGTCCCGTTACTGATGATGGCAGGCCTGGTGAACCCATAGTCCATATAACGTCCGGTATCTCGTTGACGAGCTCGTTCCATTGCATCGTCATAAGCTTTATCGGGCCATTGCCCTTCGGACAAGTGGATATCGTTGTACCCCAACAATGAGCCTTTACGATAATGCACCTCGGCAATAGCCTTCGAATAGGATCCCAATGCTCGGTAATAGTCTGTCTGCGCCTGAGCATGGCGTCTTTGTGACTGCAGCACCTGATCTAGTGTCGTTTTCCCGCCTCGGTATAAAGCAACTGCTGAATCGACCTCTTTCTTCGAAATCGCCCAACGGTTGTAGTGTAGCTGTGCCTGACGATGGGTATAGTCGAGCGTTTTCATGGCGGTGGTAAGCAAGTGCGAAGTATTAAGTTCCATATCTTCAAGGCGTGCAACATCACGCTTCAGATTCAGTTCTGCATTTCTCAAAGCAGCCAACTCCGCTCGCGCTCCGAATTTCGGTGGACGGATATCTATACCAACTCTGAATTCCTGATAATTCCCACTTGTTAATCCTTCCACTGCATTAGAATCAGGCGCGACAAAGTCCAGTCCATTCCGATTCCCCAAAAGCTGATCACCATACCCAAGCCAGCGATACATCGTGACAAGGTTTACCTGTGGAAGTGTGTTGTGACGAGCAAGTTTAAGCTCTAGTTCACGGCGTTTAATCGACCATTTCTGTTGTCGGAGCTCCACACTTCGAATAAGTGCTTCTTCATGTGATTGCTGCCAGTCAAACACGACTTTCGCCTGAGCCGGTTCGTCAGATGGACGGATAACTCGACCGTCGGTAGGTGACAGTCCCATTAGCCACCTCATACTTTGCTCTGCCCTTAGCAGGTCATTCCAGGCTGTCTCAACCTGAGCCTGAAAGAAAAAGTACTGTTCTTGAGCCTGAGCTTCGGCTTGTGCTGTTTCAATACCACCCACCATTTTCTCGTAGGCAATTTTCCAAGTGACCTGAGCACTGTCCCGGGCAATCTTGGCAGCTTCCAAATTGCGATAAGCTGTGTACAGATCCCAATAGGTATTTTCGACATCGAGCACCATATTACGAACTGCTGATTCAAACATAGCAACGCTTACGTCCGTGTTGATTCGCGCCAGTAACAATGGTATACGATTCACCATAGTGCCGTTGCCGCGGAGTAACGGATGACTTACTTCCCCTTCAATGGCGGTGTACCAATCTGAAGGTAATGCTCTACCAAAACCTCGATTATTCTTATCGTAAATGGTTTGATTCCGTAACGAGAACTGAGTACCGGTGGCAGCCTTTTTGGTTAATCCTAGATCGATCTGCCCTAAATCCTGCTGATAGTTAAATGGCACGAATCCAAAGTCGTTCGTACTGACGTTTTGAGGACGATCGGTCTTCTGCCAAAACATACTGGTCGTAAACTGAGCATCAAATTCAGATAATGCAGCCTGAACGCCGGTACGAGGATCGGTTTCAAAAATCGCGGGATCATAAACGGTTGTCGCACCGGCTGTTCTTCCGGACAATCCATCTGCGAATCCAAATGGAGTGACACTGCCAAGGTTTCGGATGACTTTACTGTTGCGTAAGGCAGTTTGGACCGCTTCCTGAAGGGGCAAATCCCAGGGTTTATCGAAGTTAGGCTTGGAGAGAGTAATAGGTGACTTGGTATTGGTGACTTCATCCAGCGATTCCGTTTGAACATCTGGGTATTCAATTTTGATTTGACTGTCAACATAAGTACGCAGTTCACCAGGTTCACGCAGGTAGTGCGGACGTGATGGCGTGCAACCAAGCAACATCGCTGTTAAAAGCAATGCTGAGATACAGGCCGACTTTATAAATATGTACCGACGATTGATCACTATCAAATCCTGAAATAGACTTGGATGATGCAAAAAACTGTGATTAAACCTGACCCTGTCAGGCTCCTAACCGCAGGCCTATTCAGTCTGGAGATATAGCAATTCCAGACATTAATAGACTTAACGGTAGAGTCCAAATCGTCCGTCTGATACTAAAACTTAGATAAAAGCAGGGGTAAAATAGCACTTTTTTAAGAGTCTATCACCATCCAAACGGGAGTTTATTCCCGAGATTAGAGGTACATTCCCATAAAGCCGTCAGCCTCATTAGAAGCTTCTTCGATTTCCTTGATTCGCTGGCGAGTCTTTTCGAGATCCCCTGCCTTAATATAGCGGTCAAATTCCACTTTAACTGCTTCCCGTACAGTCTGAACAAACCAATCGACGACTGGCTGGCTTAACCAATCACAAGTTTCGCCCTTGAGCTCAATTGTCAGGTCTGCCGACTTGGTAGCTTCATCAGCCGAATCGGTTAGCACAGTCCCTTCAACGCTAAATTCAAGCATTCCGTGAGTAGGGGCATTCGTTAAGTGATAGATTACTTTGGAATTGTAAAGATAGTAAGAATTGTAGCTGCCGTGACGTTCCATTGCATCTTTGATACGTTCACATCGCTGTTGGTACTTGGGAGAAGCATCTATCGGGATATCGAGGCGTCCAACACTACGCAGCGGCAAACAATCGAACGATATTTCAACCCAACGATCCATGTTCCATTCCTCGATTGCTAATTCCTCACAACAGCGTGATTGACCGTCCATTCAATCAGATGTAGCTGACACTGATTCTGATTACTATTCAGTCGACCCGCCTTTTCCTAGATTGTAGGACAGCATTAGCCAACCATTGTCAGACACAATTTGCTGTAAAATCAGATTGCCAGCCGATGCCCAATTACCCGGTAGTGCTATTCCACCTTTTCCAACAATATCATCTTTGAAGAAGGCATTGAATTTCTTGCTCATCACTGTCTTCATGGCAACTTGTCCAACCGTCAGTGATGTCTTTCCAACAAACCGAACGTCAACATCACCTTCACGCACTAACTGCATACCTTCATCAGTTTTAAGCACATTGTAAGTCGCTGCAATTCGAATTTTGTCATTAATGACCTTGGCACCGTCACGAAACTGTCTTCCCTGTATCGCGATTTCCAATTGATTGTCGCGGAAACTGACGCTGATTGGCTGAGTATTGGAAAAAGTGATCGCCCATGACTTCTTACCTTTCCCGGTTTTCAGTTCCTCAGGAATTTCTGCTCCCAAATCGGTCATATGCTCGACAAGCTTTTCGTCGGTCAACTCAACACCACCGAGCACAACTTCAGTGAAGTTCCGGACAAACGACTCGTGAAGCCTCAAAGCTACATCGGTCCCTTTATTGAGTGCCGGTGGGTCGGTTGGTGAAGCCAGCTGGTAACGACCAGTTTGGAGCATATTCAATCGTATGTAATCCTGCGTGCTCGTCGAATTCACATTGACGGGGAAGCCTCCACGACGAATAAGGGGATTTCTTACTTTGTCCTGATAACCATCAATCACGTTGGCAAGTAATTCGAGTACCTGAGAGTCCATTTTGGTGGTGACGGATTCGACCGCAACGGCCGAGGCATCCTTCTCGTTCTGAGAACGCATTTTGATAAATTTCGATTTCGCGATCGACTCGTGAGTCGACGATGGTCCATCAATACTATCCAACTCCAATTTGGTGGTCGCTTCTGCCTGAGCCGGTTCCGTGGTAAATCCATCACCATCAAATGAAACCAGTTTCGTTGCCTGAAGCGTAGTCGTACCACGCGTCACAACGGTTACCCCTGACTTTTCAGCTACGTTGCGGCTAATCGCTGTACCATCAAGAATCACACGAAGTGTGGCCTTTTCCTGTGATTCAGCAATCTGAAACGAAATCTGCCCCCGTAATCTCGCTTCTCCCACTACATCCAGCCCCTTAACCGTCATCTTTAACTGCTCGGTCTCATCCACTTCCATTAATTCGCCTGCTGAAATCAGGTTCTGTGAGACGTGTACGTAGATGTTAGGCTGATAAAAGTGATATCTGATTTGCTGCTGGATTTCACTGGCCTGTCCGGCTCGGTCAAGCCACCCAATGATGCGTCCAACCTGCCAAGCCGTGTCGTTATTGGCATGATCTGTATAGTTTTCTAAAGCCGTGATCAAATTACCAATCTGAGCCTCATACATGGCTTTTGAATTGGGGTTATTTTTAAAGAATGTTGCATTCATATAAGCACGTAATGCAGTTCGTACATTAGTGAATTCCGGACTTTCCAGTCCGACCATTTCGGCTCCATAAAACCCATTTAAACTAGCCTGCATGCGAGCCGGATTAGGTTTCTCTTTTGCCAATTCCTCCTGTAATAAACCCCATTGCAATTGCTCTTTCCAATCGAACGCTACTTCTCCTGCGTTAAGAAATGCAGTCATGTTGGCGAGCGAGGCATCGAGAGCCGTGCGTGCGTTGGTCACCTGGCCATCAGTGATTGGTGTAAAGGCAGGAGGCTGCTTCTTTAATTGCTCCAAGATTTGCTTTAAATCCTGTGATGGTAGGCTTTGTACCCATTGTTCGAGTGCCTGGCGAATTTGTTCAGCCGATAGCCGAGTCTTTTTATTAAATTCCGGTATGGTTTCAATGTAGTGGTCACGTAGCTTCGCAATATCGCTCTTTTTAGCTGTCACCCCCTGACGAAGCAATGATTCCAGAGCGTCGTACTTTAAACCACCCCGAATCGCCTCAATCGCCTTTTCCTTCTTTTGTGCGCTGAGAAGTGCTTCGGACGATTGTGTCACTTGCTCGATGGCATCCGTTAAATCATCAGCAACTACAATTGGATTGCTGACGAAAAGACTAGTCAACACGGCCAATAATGAGATACCTGCAACTATGTTCTTTAAACAATGCTGCATCCTATTCTCCCTTCACCGACCCTTATCACGGATCAGCTTCTACTATTTCTTATCTCTTTGCGTCTCTGATTCGAATCTATCTTCGAATCAAATGCCTCAATACGAATGCAGGCCAACGCATTTAAGAGCGGTTATTCGTTCACGTAGAACGCGGAGCGTATTCTTTCCCAGATTGCCAATCGTCGCAAGTTCAACTAGTGCTCAAAATCTCCCTGAATTAACTGTTTTCGGCTATTTTTTTTAACTCACAGCCCGAAATAGGGAAATTCGTCTTAACTCCAATCAGGGCTTTGTCAAATAATGGTGGGAGTTGAACTTTATGTGAAAGGACAACGAAGGGTGGGAAAACAAAAACTTTCAACAAACGATCGCTTTGGTCTGATTAGATCGACAGCTGGCAGTTTATTACTGATTTGTTTTACCATCATTGGTATTCTGCAAGTCGGATGTCAGCAGTTGCGGCTTCCTAAAATCGATGCCAATGGCAAAGGGATTTTTGTAAACGGCGACAGCACTCAGATTACTCGCCCATTTAAAGACACCGAAAAAGTACGGGATTTGCCAACCATCATCCCCAAACCCGCATTTCAAGTACCTGACGCGGGGAGTCAGTCAAGCGTTGGCCTATCCAATGAGGCTTCACAGGATAATGAAAAACCTAAAGTCACTCCGGGTATGATCTGGGTTTCTCCCAAAGTGATGGCTGCTCCAATCGGTAGTGCCGTTGTTCTAAAGGCCGGCATTGTAGGCTCCAAGAGGCAGCTTCTCTCGGGCCGCAAGCTTGAATGGACAGTAGCCGAAGGGAGTACAGGCGTCATTGAATCCGCCGGTGGAGGCAATCCTAATACCTTTCGTTGGCTCTTTCCAAAATATGGAAATCAAGCCTCTGAAACCTACGCCCATACAATCACCGCCGAAAGAAATGAAGTCGTCCATCAGGACACCGTTGACTATTTTGACGACATCGGTGTAGCAAAAGGAGAAGCCTGGACTGTCGTTTCATCCGACCGGAAGGGGACAACTGAACTACTAGTCGGAGCCTCTACAGAAACGAATTGGGATAAACAGTATCAAAAGGTCTTAGTCCACTGGATCGATGCTCAGTGGCAGTTTCCAAACTCGGTTTCAGGTGATGCGGGCTCCGATCAGGTGCTTACTACTGTCGTATCACGCCCATCTGACAATTCACCGCTGATGGGTTGGATCGTCCGATATAAATTGGTCAGCAATCGCCGCGCGACGCTATCATCGCAGGAAAGCAATGAACAGCTCGACACCATCGATGTGACCACCGACGTCGACGGGAAGGCAGCCATTCGAGTTTCTCCGAATATCAATCAGGCTGGTATTGTATATGTAACCACCGAAGTCATTAGGCCAGCCGACGTATCTCTCCAAACTCCTGCTCTCGTCGTCGGTGAATCAACCGCAGCGGTAACATGGGATTCTCCTGGACTTTCCATCTCCTCTTCGAGCCCAAAAATCGTCGAGCTCGGTAAGACTATGGATTGTCTGGTTACTATTTCCAATCCGGGAAACCAAACAGCCACCAACGTTGCTTTGGCTCAAACCATACCTCCCGGACTCTCACTGGATGCTAGTAATCCCGTAGCCAATCTCACCGGTAATCAAGCCTTGTGGAATCTTGGCGATCTGGCTCCTCAAACTCAAAAACAACTCACTATTCGTTTTGTCACCGGACAGCAGGGAGCTGTAAATCTTAGTTTCCTTGCTAACTGCGACGAAGGCCTTCAAGCAGATTCGGAATCGCTAACAAATATCCTTATCGCACCTCTGGAAATCACGGTCGAAGGCCCGCGACTCGCCAAACTTGGTGACGACTTACAATTTCAGATTTTGCTTCACAATTCATCCAATACACCAATCTCCAATCTCAGTTTGTTAGAAACTCTGGGGCCGGGTTTAATTCACATCTCCAAGTCTAATCCTCTCGGCAATCCAACTGTACGCAAACTCGCTTTTCAGTCCCGTACAATCGAGCCCAACAGCACGACCGTCAAGGCGATTTCGATGCGGGCAACAAGAGCCGGTACAGTTTGCCATACATTGCAGGCCACATTACCCAACGGGCTAGTATTAGAGAAAGAAGTTTGTATTGAGATTAGCGCCCCTATTCAACCAGACACAACTACTCCCCCTGTCATCGAAGCCAAGATTTTAAGTGATCAACAAGAACCACCCTGGGAAGCTGGAAAACCCAGCACCCGACGGTTCCAGATTTCAAATCAATCGACGCAGCCCATTACCAATGTGATGATTAAGGCAACTTTGCCACCCCAATTACAGGCTCAGTTGGCAAGCGAAGGACACCGTAGCGAAGGTCAGTCGATAATATTGGATATTCCGACGCTGCTTCCCGGCCAGACACGCACCCTCGTCATTCAAATTCTTGCGGCTCAGCAAGGGAGTGATTTATCTCTGCAAATGGAAGTCACGGGGGATGCCATCGCAAAAATCGTAAAAACGAGCCCAACTACCATCGTAAGCAACGCCGACGAAAACCCTCTCGACCTTTCACCTCCGCCAATGCTCCAATCTGAACTCGAAGTCGAACCTTCCTTCCCTGACGAGCCAGTAACACCCAACCTCAATCCGGCCGATACTCCCGAAGCTCCTGAGACTGCCAGCAATACTATCGACGAGGATACCTTCCCACTTAAAGAACGGCCCAACACACCAGCAGACAAAACACCAGAGGAACCAATTGAATCTACTGATGCCGTGACTCCCGAAAATCAACCTATAGATTTACAACCGCCGGAAACTACTAATGGATCCTCAAAGGCAGATGATCGTCCAAGTGAAAATGCACCTACTCCATCCGGTGATTTAGAATTCCCGCCAGCAAAGCCACTTCCTCTTGAAACTAAACCTACTATTCCCGAAGGGGAGGAGAAGATTGAAGACAAGATAGATGGAGCAATTGCAGACGGCATTAGCAAAAATGACAGTATGAACGTAGATACTATTGAACCCAATGAAACGCAACCCGATACATTAGAATCTTCTTCAAGTTCGCCTGAGCTACTGACCAAAACCTTAAGCCTAAACAACCCGATTGCCGTCGGAGATGAAAATATTTTCTTTGTCTATCTCAGCAATAATGGAACTCTGGATGCTGCCAATATCAACATTAACATGGAGGTCAGTGAACATCTGGACATTGTCTCATTAGCGCAAAAGGGTACCGACGAAAGTGTCTTCACGAATACGGTGAAACCTGACAACCGTAAAATCGATATCCCGGTTTTGAAACAACTAGCCAAAGACATGTCGATTGTTCCTTTTCAGGTAAAAGTAAAAGCCGTCAAAGAAGGGCAGGGCAAGATCACCGTTTCCATTGCTGCTGACTCATTAGCGAAGCCCGTAACGACACAACAGATCGTCCGGATCATACAGGCCAGGTGATCCATGCCACGTTTTGTCATCCTGCTTCATAAGCCCGGCACGGCCTCAGCTCACCTCAAACACTTTGATTTCATGATGGAGACACAGGAAGGAACTGAGCTCTCCACGTGGCGTTGGGATCGGCTCCCCAATGCCAGCATTGAATTTCAAGGATTACAACTGGCTCCACACCGTCTTGAATATTTGAACTACGAAGGCGAGATATCAGGAGGGCGTGGACACGTCTCACAGCAAGTCACGGGAACCTATCTGGAAGCCATTTCATGTCGCGACAGTGAATGGGAAATCCAGCTTGAGTCAGAAGAATTAGCCGGAATACTTCGGGGTCTGCATATCAAAGATGATCAATGGCTATTTGACTTTCGGCAGGCTTAATCCACCTCAGCGGTGACATGTACACTTCCCGTATGGAAGTCCAAATCTGTAATCTGCAATTCGCGTTCGCGCTTCACGCGTACTCTTGATGGAATTCGGACATTCGCCACGGTTCGCTCTGTTCCGGGCTTCCATTTGAAATCAACTCCCGACCGCTCCATAGCAGACTCAATTTCATCAAAAACGCGTTTGAGTCTAATCGGAAGACTACCAGCGTGAATTGACTCGATCTTTAATTCAACAGTGTTTGGTTGATCTGTTAGCGTACAAGACAACTGTATCGAGATTGCGGATTGAAATTTAGATCCAACGATCGTGAAGTATACTGTTTGTCGCTTCGTTCCCAGAATAAGACGTGGACTTTCAATCCCTGACGGCAGGGATACTCTGGAATTCCCTTTTAATTGTGTTGCTAACCAACCGTTAATCTGCTCCTGCGTCAGACGGTAGTTCAGATCATATCCCAAACGCAGGTCTTTCTCGATGTCATCGACCGTATCCATTAATTCCTGAACAGGTTCACTATAGGCAGAGGGGGGCCTACGTAATTCCTTGCCATATTCTTCCGGGATAGCTCGAATCAGGTGCAGGATATATAAAGCCACGAGAATCACCAGTACCCCGAGGCCCAATAGGATATAGAAGAATTTCCGCCAGGACATCTTCATGAGATTGATCCTTGAAACGGTTAGTTTTCGAATCGGATTAGTGCGTATTTCTTCTTGCCACGTCGCAGAACCACAACCGTTTCACTGGCCAAATCTTCTGGCCTCAGACTGTATTCAATGGAATCCACTCGGCGATTATTAACATAGCCTCCTCCCTGTTCGATGGCTCGTCTTGCATCGCCACGACTGGTACACAACCCACTGTCAACCAAGGCATCAATAATCGTAATCTCTCCACCGGCCAACGCATCTCTGGAAGCTTTTACGCTGGGCACATCGGCAAAGATGTCGAGCAATTGTGAATCACTAAGATCCTGAATCTCAGAACCAAAGAATATCTCGGTCGCTTTTCTGGCTGCATCCAACCCCTCCTGACGATGGACATTTCTGGTCAGCTCTTCAGCCAGTCGTTTCTGACTACTGCGAAGATGAGGCTCACTTACACGGGACTCATCCAGCTCAGATATCTCATCCATCGACAATTCAGTGAGAAATCGCAAACACTGCCCTGCATCGTCATCTGCAACGTTGATCCAATATTGGTAAAACTTATAGGGACTTGTACGTTCTGGTGACAGCCAAACTGCACCAGACTCTGTTTTTCCCATCTTGGTCCCGTCAGCCTTGGTTAACAACGGACATGTCATTCCGTAGAGGGCTGCACCATGCATTCTTCGCCCTAAGTCGATACCGGCAGTGATATTTCCCCATTGATCACTACCACC
>PBCP01000012.1 GCA_002717145.1 Planctomycetaceae bacterium
ATTTCCCTCTACAGGAGGAACGAGTGTTGTCTCGCATACGACAAGTTCGCAATGGAGAACTCAATTCTGCCGCTTTTGGGGAACGCATGGCAGGTTCAGGAGTCATCGCAGACCAGATCAATCAGACTTTTAAGTTATTTCGAAAACAACTTGGTTATCTCGATCGTTTTCCAATGCTCAATTGCGACGACTTCATACCACCTACGTCATCCTCAGGGCAGCAGCGGCTTTTTTGAGTTCAACTCCCTTGGGGCTATTTCTTCATCTGATCGATTATTTTCTTTTTGTTAACGTTATCGTTTATCATTTTTCGATCTCGCTTAGAACATGCATGGGATTCGCCGGATAACTATGGCAGCAAAACGCAGATAGGGATGCCCTGCACACCATCAATTTACTCTTAGGTATCTAAGTACAAATCTTTTGATCTGCGGTAGTCTTTCAGGTGTAATGACGACTACAATTTGATTGTTAGCAAGCATTTCAGCCAATTTGGGATTCATACAATGATCAATCGCCGTAAATTAATCCATGGTTCTGCCTTTGTAGCCGCTGCCATGACAACCCCGGGGCTCTATGCCGAAGAACTCGTTCGAACCGCGCAAATGACCGAAGGACCGTTTTACCCTAATAAATTACCGTTAGATACAGACAACGATCTTTTGATCATTAATGACTCTATTACGCCTGGCGTGGGGCAAATCACTCATCTTAGTGGAAAAATCCTGTGCCCCTTAGGTCGTCCCATTCGTAATGCATTTGTAGAAATCTGGCAATGCGATAATAACGGCGCCTATCTTCATACCCAATCGGGAAATGCTGAAAATCGAGATTCAAACTTCCAAGGATATGGAAGGTTTCTAACAGATTCAAAAGGTAATTATTATTTCAGAACAATCAAGCCCGTACCGTATCCCGGTCGCACGCCTCACATCCATATCGCCGTCAGCCTCAATGGTCATCGTGTCTTTACCTCTCAAATCCTTATTAAAGGGTCATCACTGAATCAACGCGATGGGATATGGCGTAATATCAAAGATCCGAAAGCGCAAGCCAGTGTTCTGGCGGCATTTAATCCCATTAAAGGGTCACCATTGAAGGAACTCGAAGCCGAATTCAATGTTGTATTGGGGCAAACAGCAGAAGAACATCAGGATGGCAAGATTCGTGGCGGGATCGGCAAACCTCAATGGAGACGCAGGTAATCTTCTCCATGCTGGATCTTTTCAAACGCAAACTATTCAAAATTATCTTTTGGCTATTTGTGGTAATTGCACTTCCCCTGACTGTCTTAATGTTTATCGGCAGTCAGCGTTATGTGTATCGTGCTGAAGTAAAGATTAAGTCAACAGCCGAAGTTATTTTCCCTTACTTATATGTGCCGGATCAGGTTATCCGTTGGCAAGACGGAGTTAAATCTCTTTCAAATCCGGATAATAGTTTTGACCGACCCGGAGACACTGCTTTACTCACTTTAAATAGTGACGACGTAGAACATTCGCTAACGCTTAAGATTGATAAGATTTTACCCAGCACCCATTTAATCACCTCAACTGAATCTGACATTTTCAAAAGTCAGACTACCTGGGAGTTAAAGGCGTTGAAGGATCATAGCATCGTGCAGCAACAAGTCGTTTGCTTTTACGGCGGCGTCGGTCGTTTCTTGGCACCTTTTTTAACCTCCGAGGCTGAACAGCAATTGCAATCTGACCTTGAACGGCTACGGAAAACCGTGGAAGCGGAGCATGGTCATTGATAGTTCCACTAATCAGTAGAATTACCGTATACCCACTCAAGTCTTTTGATGGAATCGATCTTGAATTTAGTTCTGTTTTAGACTCAGGTGCTCTGGAGCACGATCGAAAGTTGGCGCTTATCGATTCAAACGGGAAGTACTACAACGCCAAAAAATACTCAGACATTCATCAATTCGAAGGCCAGTTTCACAAGAATTGGCATAGCATGGTGATCAGTCGGCCTGACAAAAACGCGATGGAGTTCTTCGACTTACGAACAGATCAGCATCGCCTGGTGAAGTGGATCTCGCAATTTCAGCCGAACATCGTTTCCTATAAGGAAAATGAACTAAGTGGATTACCTGATGATCAAGAAGCAAATGGCCCTACTATTATTAGTGAAGCGACTCTCGAACTTGTAGCATCCTGGTTCGAAGGTCTAACCTTACACGACATCCGGCGTCGACTAAGACCAAATATTGAAGTTTCCGGTGTGCCGGCATTTTGGGAAGACCGATTGTTTTCGAACAAAATCCCGTTTTCCATTGGGACCGTTAGTCTGCTTGGCACAAATCCCTGCCAACGTTGTGTGGTTCCAAGCCGCTGTCCTCGGACAGGCCAGGTCACTTCTCATTTTGCTGACACCGTTTCCCAAAAAAGAAAGCAACTCCTGCCGAACTGGAGCACTTCCGACCATTTCGATCACTATTATCGGCTCGCTACTAATACCCGACTGCCGGCGGGAACCGGTGGCGGAAGCATTAGTCTTGGGGACGAAATCATTTTGCCTGCTAATCAATAATGTCGAAACTAACTTAGAGTATGCAGCACTTAGTAATGCATCCTATAATAGGTTAAATCGAAACTCATTTTCAGCAAACAAATTGGAAACGGAAATGTTAAGACTAGGCGAATTCAACAGTCGAAGCTGTGATGGTATCTCCAGACGGGCTTTTGTTCAGGCCGGTGCGGCATTACCGTTAACAGCTATGTTGTCGGGTGAGCAGATTGCGCAGGCTGCTACACAAGCTCGTGCCAAAACCGTTGTTTTTGTATGGTTGTGGGGCGCACCCAGTCATCTCGATACATTCGACCCTAAACCGGATGCTCCTCTTAACTACCGTGGCCCATTTAGTACTATCCCAACGACGTTGCCTGGTGTTCGTTTCACGGAACTGGTCCCCAAACTTGCTGCCCGTACTGATAAATTTGCCCTAGTAAGAAGTAACATCACTCATGATGGAGGCCATCCCGGCGCCGGCACGTTTGGATACACCGGCCATCGTGAAGGGAGAGGGATTACTATCCAACCAAGCTGGGGCTCCATCGTTTCACGACATCACGGAGCAGGTGAGGGCCTGCCCCCCTATGTCATGCTTTCACGTGGAATACCTCGTGACGTCGTGAAGACCATTGACGGCTATGGAGGAGGAGACTGGGGTAAAGCTTACGATCCGTTCCTGATCCAGTGCGATGAGCTCGGCACCATAAACATCCCAGCCTTGAAACTTGTAGACGGAGTCACTCCGGATCGTATCGCACATCGACGAAACCTACAGGGGCAACTCGACAAAATCAGACGAAATGTGACCGCAGATACATTCGATGCCTGGGACAGTAAATCAAAACAAGCCTTCACACTACTGACGAATAAACAAGCTCTGGAATCTCTTGATCTCACTAAGGAGTCAACTGAACTGAGAGAAAATTATGGTCAGTCATCGTTCGGGCAAAGCCTGTTACTGGCGCGTCGCCTTGTTGAAGCTGAAGTACCTTTTGTCAACGTAAGCTGGAGTGAATTCGTCGAAGCATTCAGTCCTAATACAGATTTTGGCTGGGACACACACGTAAAGAATTTCGACCTGCTACCGAACCGACATTGTCCGGTGCTGGACACTGCCTTCTCAGCATTTCTTGATGACATGTATGACCGGGGCCTGATGGATTCGACACTTGTTGTCTGTATGGGTGAATTCGGGAGAACTCCAAGAATCAATAACCGTGCAGCCCGGGATCACTGGCAGCACAATTACTTTTCGATTTGGGCTGGAGCCGGTGTTAAACCCGGCCAGGTCATCGGAGCCAGCGATGGCAAAGGGGAACGCCCTGTCACACGTGGTATAGAGCCCACCGGCGTCGGTGTCACTATGCTTGACTGTATGGGCATTGATAGTATTGCCCGCGCTGAACTCAATGTATTGCCTGACGGAGAATTCATTCATGAACTCTTCTAATTCAGGACCGTCGCACCGTCACGCTTTTCTGGTAGTGATGACTGTTCTCAGTAGCTTGCTCCCCATGGCAAAAGCCGCCGAACCGGTTCGTCTAACGACCGATGGGAGAATGAAACAGGATCTCTGTTTCACATATGATACTCAGGAATTAATCTATTCCGTTCTTAAGACTCCACAACTGATAAAGCTCCAGCGTCTAAATCTGGAATCTGGGAATCTCCAGGATTTCCATACCAGTGCGAATACAAATGAGATCTATATCGACTTTGCTAAAGACATGAAGCATTACGCCTATATCCGCAATGATGGCAACCTGCACACTGTGCTGCAGGTGCAGGATGTTGAAAATGGCGAGTTACACAGCCTTAATCCTGGTGGCGGATTTGCCTGCGTCCGAGCTTTGACCATCAGTCCCGATGGTCAGAATATCGTCTACTCATTTCCAGAGACAAATGGCTCACAGCAACTCTGGCAAACTGATAATCGATTACAAAACAAGAAAGAGCTAACTAAGTCCGATTTCATTGATGCCTACCCTAGATATTCACCCACAGGCAATGTCATCACTTTTACCTCCACACGCAGTGGCAATTTCGATATTTTCCGTATGTCTGCCGATGGGACAGGAATCTTCCAGCTAACTGATAATCCAGGAATCGATACCCGACCTTCCTTTTCTCCGGATGGCTCCAAAATCGTATACACCAGTCTCCGACAGGGTAATTACGAAATCTTCATCATGAATGCTGATGGATCCAATCAAAAGCAGGTCACCAAGAACCCCGGGAAAGACGATTTCGCCTGCTGGCATCCTGACGGAAAACGCATTCTCTATGTTGCTGAAGTCAAAGGGAAGCGGGATATCTACAGCATTTCTGTGGAAGACATGCGGGACTAAAGCAACCTAAACAGATTTCTCAACGAATACAAATTGTTCTCTAACAGAGGGTCGTTTCACGTCTCGAATGCACACCTGATTAGTTTCAAGGAATGTGATGTAAGCTTTACTTAATAGAGAAACGGCATACTCGCATCCAACAACGAAGAGGCTTGATTGTCAGTGGCGTCAATTCAGAAAATTGCCTTTATCAAAGCTAACGGAATAATCGTTAGTTCACTTCAGTTTTCGCATTTCACAGATGCATCATGTCAACAGACTCAAATGAGGCTTACTGAATCTGAGCGTTTGCTTGCGAGGGTTGGGAGGAAATAGATGCTGCCGGAGGTCCCGGGATACCGCCCCCCCCAGGACCATCGGCTTTGATAAGTACCCCATCTTTGAGCACTTCAAGTGACACGACGGCATCGTCAGCATCGTAAGTCACCTGAGCGGTAATCGTTGGGAAGTTAGCCTCAGATTCAACCGGATAGGTCAATACTTCTGAAATACCGCCGGTCAAAACAAAAGCAGCGCCGTATCCAGCTGCTCTTAGGTAATTAAGCTCTTTATGCATTCCCTGTTTGAATATAAAGATATCAACACGCTGCCCATTACGATATTCCGTTGTTGCAGGAGTTCCGACTTCTGCTATGAGTTGTAAACGTGATGAGCCTGGTTGAAACACATTGAGATTCTTTTTATCGGGTGCCTGCATTGCCCGTTCGACTGAACATCCCACAAGAACAATTGCCAGCATTAAAACAAGGGACGTATATGGTTTCATCATCTAATCAAATTCCTTGAATTCCCTACTCCTGGATGCTGTTCCGGTATGAAAAGCATGGTTTCAAATTTCGTGGGAATTGTAAAACATGGGGGCGAATTGCAGTAATAGCAGTTCTTTAATACACAAGTCGACCGGAAGCATTTTAGCTATACTGAACGATATCACTTCACAGGAGATCTGCTGCAAATGTCACAACGATTAATGCTGAGTCTGGTTTGGATATCCATGCTCGCCACGACAGGCGTATGGGGGCAGGATATTGATTACACTCGCCAGATTAAACCTCTGTTGATCCAGCATTGTGCAGATTGTCACGGAACGGACGTTCAAGAAGGTGGTTTTCGAGTAGATACCGGTGGGCTGGTTGTTCGTGGTGGTGACCGTGGGCTCTCAGTTGTTTCAGGCAAACCAGAAGAAAGCCTTCTGATGAAAGTCCTGGAAGGCAAAGGGGACATCCCGCAAATGCCACTCGAAATGGATCCTTTAACCGATGCCCAGATTAAACTCATTCGTGACTGGATTACACAGGGTGCCAGGTTATCTGAGCAGGAATCGTCCACTGCAATCGGGCGTCGCAAAAGTGATCACTGGGCTTTTCAACCTATCAAACGCCCTGACGTTCCCAAGGTGAATGACAACAACTGGGTTAATAACGGTATCGACTCCTTCATTTTAAAGCGTCTAAGCAAGGAGGGTTTGAGCCCATCAAAAACAGCGGTTAAAGCGACTTTAATTCGTCGTGTCTATCTGGACATGCTCGGTATCCCGCCGACACCTGAGCAAATCAGCAAGTTTCAGAATGACGATTCTCCTGCTGCCTATGAGCAATTAGTTGATCAAATACTATCGTCGCCACGCTATGGTGAACGTTGGGGACGCCACTGGCTGGACCTCGCACGATATGCCGACTCCAATGGTTTCACTATTGATGGTCCGCGGGAAATCTGGAAATATCGTGATTGGGTAATCGAAGCCTTTAATTCTGATTTACCATTTGATCAATTCACTCATGAACAGATGGCTGGCGACCTCCTACCAAATCACACCACAAATCAGTTAATCGCAACCGGCTTCCATCGGAATACCCTGATTAACCAGGAAGGTGGGACGAGTGATGAGCAGTTTCGGGTGGAATCTGTTGTCGATCGAGTCAATACGACAGGTGCGGTTTATCTGGGGCTTACCGTTGGATGTGCTCAATGCCACCAGCATAAATACGATCCTATTTCCCAACGCGACTTTTACCAGCTCTATGCAATATTTAACAACACATCAGACAACAACGACGCAGGAGGTTCCGGGCCTAAAATCAGTGTTCCTTCAGAGAAGCAGTTGAGACAGCGAGACCAACTAAAAGCTGATTTGCAGGCTGCCGAGAAGCCACTTGCAGAACACGATAAAACATTTATGGCTGGCTTCGACAACTGGAAAGGCAGATTACTAGCCGCAAAAGAGGTCCAATGGACGCGGCTGGCTCCCACTGAATGGTCAACCGACAAGGGAGCAGTCCTCAATAAAATCGAAGATGATCAATTACTGGTGGATTTCAGTGTGCCGGCAAATGACACTTACATCGTGCATTACGACATCGATATTGATAAAGTTTCAGCGATTCGGTTGGAAGCCAACACACATGATAGTTTGCCTGAATCAGGACCGGGCCGCGCCGCAAACGGAAACTTTGTTTTAAGTGAATTCAATGCATTCATGACTCCTCGGGGCGGAGAAAAGTCAAAAATTGAATTAGGGCGTGCCATCGCTGATCACTCTCAGGACGGATACCCTGTCTACCACTCGATTGACGGTAAAAATAACACCGGTTGGGCCATCAACGTTAAGTCAGGTTCACTCAATGTGGATCGTCAGGCCATCTTTCTGCCGACTAAATCCCTCGATTTGAACGGACAATCCAGGTTAACGGTCACGATGTTCCATAATAACACGGCGCCCAATTATCTGGTTGGCTGCTTCAGTCTCTCCATCACCAACGAAGATCCTGCCTTACTCGATACACCAGCTAGTATCGTAGCTTTATTGAAAAAGGAATCCCGAACGAAGGAAGAAGATGCTCAAATCGTCGCTGCATATAAGCAAACGGATCTCACTCGGAAAGAACTGGTTTCAAGAGTCGATTCTTTGAAGTCTCAATTGTCGGCGTTAGAAAAATCCATACCCACGACAATGGTTCTAAAGGAACTGGCAACTCCCCGGACAACTCATATTCAAATCCGTGGCGATTTCCTCAGACAGGGTGCTGAAGTAAAAACGGATGTTCCTGAAGTACTTCCTCCCGTTTCCACTGAAAATGATTATGTCACGCGACTCGATTTTTCGCACTGGTTGATGAGTGATGAAAATCCGTTGACTGCCCGAGTCACGGTGAACCGTTTTTGGCAACGGCTATTTGGACTGGGTATCGTACGGACAGAGAACGACTTCGGATTGCAGGGTGAACTGCCAGAGCACCCCGAATTACTAGACTGGCTAGCTTCGGAATTTAGAGATTCCGGATGGAGTGTAAAGGCCTTCCACCGTCTTGTACTCACATCAGCTACCTATAAACAATCGTCCCACATGACGCCAGAGTTGCTAGAGCGTGATCCCGATAATCGTCTTCTTGCCAGACAATCCAGAATCCGTCTGGAAGCAGAGGCGATTCGAGACTGCAGTATTCAGGCTGCCGGAATCTTATCAACCAAACTGGGTGGAAAAGGAGTTTATCCTCCTCAACCGGAAGGAATTTATATTCTAACGCAGCAAAAGAAAGCCTGGCCTGAAAGCAAAGGTGAGGATCGTTTCCGCCGTGCCATGTACACCTATTTCTGGCGAAGTAGCCCTTACCCATTAATGCCTACGTTCGATGCACCTGAAGCAAATACAACTTGTACACGTCGGTCCCGTAGTAACACACCTCTGCAGGCACTCACACTAGCCAATGACCGGGCCTTTTTCGAATTTGCTCAATTACTTGCTGAACAAATTCTGAAATCTGAACAATTGAGTGAGTCAGAGAGAATCCACCTAGCCTTTCAACGCGTCTTAAGTAGAACGCCAACTGAGTTTGAACAGGTACGACTGCAACAGTTCCTGAGTTCTCAAAAACAATGGTATCTCGGCAACCCCGAAGATGCCAAGGCCGCTGCTCCACAACATTATCCTACGGAATTGGCTGTAAGCGACGCTGCAGCGTGGACCGCACTTTCCCGTGTTTTACTAAACCTTGACGAGTTCATTACCCGAGATTAAACCATGTCACTTGAGCAACTTATCGTTCGTGAACAAACACGTCGGCATTTTTTCTCCAATGCGGGTCTCAGTATCGGGTCGCTCGGACTCGCATCACTCATGGCGGGAGGAGAGCTGCGGGGCGCTGTCCCCAATAACCTGCAAACCAATCCTCTGGCTCCCCGGAATCCACATTTCGATGCCAAAGCCAAACGAGTTATCTACTTATTTATGGCTGGAGGCCCCAGTCAGTTGGAACTGTTTGATTTCAAACCCAAGCTGCAGGAAATGGATGGCGAAGTCATACCTGAGTCTTATGTAGAAGGTAAGAATTTTGCCTTCCTCAAAAAAGACGCTCAGCTTTTGGGAACAAAACGCAAGTTTCAGAAATGGGGCGAAAGCGGTCAGGAAATGTCCGAACTGCTTCCCCATTTGGGCGACCTCGCCGACAAAATTGCCATTATTCGCTCGATGAAGACGGATGTCTTTAATCATGGCCCGGCTAAGTTGTTCATGAATACAGGGTTTCAGAGGTTCGGCCGCCCGAGCATGGGTGCCTGGGTAACCTACGGAATTGGAAGCGAATCCAACAATCTCCCAGGTTTCGTGGTGATGCACTCGGGCCCACGAGGGCCTCGCGGCGGCACTCCATTGTGGGGTAGTGGTTTTCTGCCAACGACCTATCAGGGGGTTCCTTTTCTAAATGGTTCCGATCCTATTCTCAATCTGGCTACTCCCAAAGGAATTAGTCAGCAGGGGCAGGGTGACTTTGTCAACGCACTTAAAGATCTTAATTCGGCTCGACTCGAACAGATTGGGGATCCGGAAATAGCCACTAGAATCGCCACGTATGAAATGGCTTATCGTATGCAGTCCAGTGCACCTGAGTTAATGGACTTATCCAAAGAAACTCAGGACACACTCGATATGTACGGTATCAAGGATACAGGAAAGCCTTCCTTTGGAAGGAATTGTCTTCTCGCACGACGTCTCGTCGAACGTGGAACACGATTCGTACAACTCTATCATACCGACTGGGATCATCACGGGAACGCCGGAACGAACTTAAACGAAGCTCTGGATGCTCGCTGTGATGAGGTGGATCAACCAGCGGCAGCTTTGATTAAAGATCTCGAAGCACGTGGCCTTTTGGAAGACACAATTGTAGTTTGGGGTGGCGAATTCGGTCGTACTCCTCAGGGAGAGCCCCGGGATATGCTGGGACGTGATCATCATATTGAAGCATATTCGATGTGGTTATGTGGAGGCGGCGTGAAGGGCGGAGTCACTGTAGGAGAAACCGATGAGCTCGGGTACTACAGTGTCAAAGACCAGGTTCACGTCCATGACCTGCAGGCGACGATTCTACATCTACTTGGATTAGATCACGAAAAACTGACCTATCGGTTCCAGGGTCGTGACTTCCGCCTGACCGATGTTGGTGGCAATTTAGTCGATCAAATCATCGCGTAGTTTGTAAGCATTCGCTTACTGACCTTTTGTTAATTCGACATACTTTTCTGCATAACGACGACCCAATTCGAGAATACTCTTGCGATCAAAATGCACTCCGTCGAACACGGTTAGATCGTCCGCCGATACCGATGCAGTATTGGGAATGTGTTTGCTAATATTACGAATCTTTTCGTTGACAGGTTTGTCACCATAAACTTCACCAGCAATAAAAAGCAAGTCTTCCTGCCCCGTCTTTGCGCGAATAGCGTGAACCACCACCGATAATCGGTTCAAATACATGGGGTCCGTTGCGTCGGCTTCTCCCTGATGCCATATAACAGCTGATAACTTGGGGCTTCCGGCTTGCTTCCAGCGTTCAATTGACGTGACAAACAATGGTTGGTCCGGCTGCCATTCTCTGACAGAGGTACCTCCGCGGGCATTCACGATCAGCCCAACCGATTCGTCTTTAAAATGAGAAGCCATCGCCGGCCCAAACCCCGCACTGGGACCAATTCTTTGCATAGAAATGCTCTTCCTTAAGGCTGCATAACGATTAAGGGGATTAGCGGCCTGTTCCCACTTCGAGTCAGCATTCAGTAGTTGTACGCCCTCAAGAGGATTCTTATCTTCCTCTAACATCTTGGCTCTACCGGCCATATTGGACTGACCTATCATCAAAAAGACATGATCAGGTTGTTCAGCCGCCACCAGGCTTGAGATCGTGCATGAAATCGATAATAACGCAAGAGTGAATCGGATAATCAAAACAATGGCTCCCTTATCGCTGGATGTTTAACTGTCATCTAGTGTATCAGCTTCTTGTTGAAGATTCTGACTGCAGAACAGTCTGATATAATGAAACGTATAGATTGATACATGTCCAACCGGCTTGCGAAACAAACTAAAAGCTCTGATAACCCATGAAAAATGCCCCCCTCGTCGTCGCTATCTCGCTTTTCCTGCTCTCCTCAGAGATTTACGCTCAGGAGCAAGAGAACAATTTTCCATCAGAACAACTCGAATACTTTGAGACACAAGTGCGGCCCCTGCTGGTAAAACACTGCTATGAATGTCACAGCAGTAAATCCAAAGAAATCAAAGGTGGGTTGAGAGTCGACGCGAGATCACTGTTGCTTAAAGGGGGTGACACGGGCCCCGCCATTGAGCCAGGTAATCCGGAGAGCCTGTTTCTGGACGCAGTCAATTATGGTGACATTTACCAAATGCCTCCGAAATACCGACTTTCCAAAGAAGATGTTGCCAAGTTCTCGAAGTGGATCTCAGACGGAGCGGCATGGCCGGATGAAGAGGTTGTTCAGGTTCATGAGGAAGAATTTAGCCTGACACAAAGAATGAAAAATCACTGGGTTTGGGAAGGTCCGGTCAAACACCGAATTCCAAAAGTCAACAATCAGGACTGGACACACCGCAACCTAGACAATTTTGTCTTGCAAAAACTGGAACAGGCAAATCTGACACCCAACCCGACTGCTAATCGCGCCACCCTGATTCGGCGGGCCTACTTCGATCTTGTCGGCCTGCCCCCGACATCAGATCAGGTCGTGGCTTTTATCGATGACCCGGCAGAAACTCAGACCGCTTTTGAAAAGGTGATCGATGAGTTACTGGACTCACCGCATTTTGGAGAACGATGGGGACGGCACTGGATGGATGTTGTCCGCTATGGTGAATCCTACGGTCACGAATTTGACTATGGTGTTCCGCATGCCTATCAGTATCGAGACTATCTAATTAGAGCCTTTAATTCGGATGTACCCTACGACCAATTCATTCGCGAACACATTGCCGGGGACCTGATGACCAACCCTCGACTGAATGAGCAGGGATACAACGATTCAGTTCGTGGTACCGGTTTCTGGTGGCTCGGTGAAGCAGTGCATGCGCCAGTCGACGTGCGACAGGACGAAGCAGATCGCATTGACAATCAAATTGATGTTATGGGTAAGGCTTTTCTGGGCATGACGATCGGTTGCGCACGTTGTCACGATCATAAATTCGATGCCATCAGTACTAAAGATTACTACGCATTGAGCGGATTTATGCAGAGCTCTCGCAGAGATATCCGAGCCGTCTATCCAGAAAAAAAGATCCAGTCGTTAATCCAGCAGATGGCTGAAGCGCAGTCAGCCCTTTCATCAGAAGTTGCTACAGGAATTTCACCACAGTCGGTTCTTTTGGGAGATGAGTTTGCCAGCTATCTAATGGCAGCTCGTGAAGTAATCTACGGCCAACCAAAGGAGGGTGAAAAACAGGACGAAGCAGTGCTGTTCGAAGACTTTGAAAAAGGTAGTTTTGATGGCTGGACCACTGAAGGCACCGCATTTGGAAAGCAACCTGTCACGAAACAAACGCAAGCTAAATATCAGGGAGATCAAAAGGCGATTGGAACCGGATGGGCTAATTCACATAATGTTCGTGAAGAAGGAGACTCCCCTAAAGGTGACGCTCACACTGGAAAGCTCATTAGTAAGCCATTCAAGATTGACCACCGTTTTATTCACTTCATGATCTGTGGGGGTAACCATGCAGGGAAAACGTGTATCAATCTGGTGATTGACGGTAAACCGGTAATCTCTCAAGCAGGTTTTGCCACCAATGTCTTCCGGCCCATTCATTGGGATGTCACCGAACATCAGGGAAAGACAGCTCAAATCGTTGCGGTAGACGAATATCAGGGAGGCTGGGGAAATATCGGTCTGGATCACATAGAATTCAGCAATTACCCAGCGGTAACCCAACGAGGGCGTTCAGCTGAAGTGGTGGCAGCAGAACGTGAACTCAACGCCGACATACTCGCACGGTGGGTTGTTGCTTTATCTGCCGACGAAACGAATGACGTTCAACACCCTCTGCATGTATGGCGAAACATCATGAATTTGCCGGCCGATGAAGTTGCTGAGCAAGTCACTGCTGCATCAAAACAAAGTTCGGAGGCCCTTAGGCAGGCAGCAGAGTTATTGGCGCGCAGTCCACAGCTCGATGGCCTGACTCAGTGGACGACCGAATGGTTTGCTGAAGGTGAGTCCTTTCCAATTAAACCTACGCCTTCAGGTACTCTGGATTTGCGAGGTGAAACTCTGCAGCTGTTTAAGACGGGCTCTATCAACTCAGGACAGCTTTCGAACCGCCTGACGGGCTCTTTCCGCAGCCCTACTTTCGAATTGAATCACAGCGCTATCCAAATGAAGCTTCAAGGGAAAGATGTCAATGCCCGAATGATCCTCGACGGCTTTTTTATGTATCGCTATAACGGCCTACTATTTAACGGTTTTGCAACGAATGTAAATTCCGAACTGAATTCACGCTGGCATCGGCTGCAGGGAGACGTCCATCGATATAAAGGACATAAGGCGTTTATTGAATTTCTTGACACCGGAAATGGTAGCGTCAGCATCGAAGATATACGACAAACCAGTGACGGTAGCCCGCGTGATATTCCCAATACGCTGATCATTGACATTGTGAATGAACAGGTAACCAACCATCAGACTTTCGCATCCAGTTTTGGAAAGCAATGGGAAGTCGCACTGCAGGCATGGCACGAATCTCAGCTTAACGCAGAGCAGGTTAGCTTGATCAACTGGGCTTTAAGACACAAGCTGGTGGATATTCCAGACGGCATGAAAGAATCTGTTTCGACGCAATGGAAGCAGTATCGTGAACTGGAGAATTCGATTCCTGGGTCCGAACATATCCTGGTGATGGCAGACGGGTCAGGTGAAAATGAAAACGTCTTTATTCGTGGTAATCACAAAGTCCTGGGAGAAGAAGCTCCACGGCAACTTCTGACTGCTATTGTTGGAGACAGTCCGGTTGACACGCACGGTAGCGGGAGAATGTTGTTAGCGGATGATCTGGTCGATCCATCCAATCCTCTGACAAGCCGAGTCATGGTCAATCGTATGTGGCATCATCTGTTTGGTCGTGGCATTGTTGCATCGACAAACAATTTCGGAGTACTCGGCGCAAGACCATCCCATCCGGAGTTACTGGATCATCTCGCACTGCGATTNGTGGATGAACATCAATGGTCGATCAAGGCCATGCTTAAAGAGATTATGCTCAGCAGTACTTATCAAATGGACAGTACCCCCAACCCCCAATACACCGATATCGATCCGACCAACAATCTGTTTTATCGACAGAATATTCGTCGACTCGAGGGTGAAGCTATCCGCGACAGCATTCTTGCAATATCCGGCCGACTCGACCGCAAACAGTTTGGTCCAAGTGTCCCTGTGTACATAACACCATTCATGACCGGACGCGGGCGACCAGGATCGGGACCGCTTGATGGAGCGGGACGTCGAAGTATCTATATTGGAATTAAAAGAAACTTTTTAAGCCCGATGATGCTGGCGTTCGACATGCCTATTCCATTTAATTCCGTTGGTCGAAGGAATGTTTCCAATGTGCCAAGCCAAGCTCTCATTTTAATGAACGATCCGTTTGTTGTTGAACAAGCCAAACTTTGGGGAAAACAAATTGCCCAACAGTCCGAGAAATCTGTCGAAGATAGGATACTGGAAATGTATGTCAAAGCGTTTGCACGTGTCCCCTCGGAAGAAGAAATATCCGATGCCATCGAGTTCCTGCAAATCCAGAGTCAGGAGTACCAAATTTCTGAAGACCAAATTGGGTCTGATGCGCGATTGTGGGCAGACCTGGGTCATGTCCTCATCAATACCAAACCATTTATCTATATCAATTAACACACTGAATTAGTCCTATGACTCACTGTAGAAACTATCAGCCTCAACCAATTTCACGCCGTGACATGCTGCGACAAAGTGCGATGGGCTTCGGCTCACTAGCTCTCACGCATATGCTTACTCAGGATGGAAAAGCTATTGAGGATGAAGGCCGACGAGATAGCAAAAAACCTTTCTTGCCTCGTGACCCTCATTTTCCTGCCCAAGCAAAACATGTCATCTATCTATATCTGGACGGAGGTCCCTCTCACGTCGATACGTGGGACCCGAAACCTCGTCTGGAAAAAGAAAACGGTCAACCTTTCGCAATGAATATTGAGCCTACACAGTTTAATAACATTGGGAAAACCTTGGCCAGTCCCTGGAAATTTAATCAATACGGTGAAAGTGGAATTCCCTGTAGTGATCTCTTTAAAAACATCGCACAGCATGTCGATAAAATGGCTTTTGTGCGTTCCATGACCTCAAATTTCTCCGAACACACGAATGCAAATTACTTTTTGCATACCGGTATTGGAGTTCAGGGGCGTCCAAGTATGGGAGCCTGGGTTGGCTACGGACTAGGCAGCGAATGTGAAAACCTGCCAGCATATGTTGTCCTTAATGGTGGGTTGACGCCACCGGGCGGATTAGACAATTTCGGTAGCGGATTCCTTCCTGCGAGCTATCAGGGAAGTGTTTTCGGAGCATCCAATGAGCCGGTCGCATATGTAAATCGAAAAGAAGCCAGCGACACACTGCAACGAAACAAACTTGCCCTATTACAAAAACTAGACCGCCGGGAAGCTGATCGAGTCCATCAGGAAAACCAAATCGAGTCAGCGATTGCGAATTATGAACTTGCGTACCGTATGCAGGACTTCGTACCACGTATAACCGACTTCGAAAATGAAACGCAGGAAACTCTTGATCTGTACGGATTCGATCGGACCACAAAAGGGACCGCCGTCTATGCCCGACAATTACTGCTTGCCCGGCGCCTGGTTCAGGAAGGTGTTCGTTTTATTGAAGTCACCTGCCCCAGTGTTGGGCATGATCGCTGGGATCAACATGGCAATCTACAGAATGGGCACCAGCAAAATGCCGATTGCGTGGATAAACCGATTGCCGGTCTCATCACGGATCTGGAGCGTCTGGGACTACTGCAAGAAACTCTCATCGTCTGCAGCGGAGAATTTGGGCGTACACCCTTTGCGCAGGGGTCCAACGGACGTGACCATAACCCATTCGGCTTTACCGTTTGGATGTGTGGTGGAGGAGCAAAAGGTGGGACTATCTTTGGAGCCACTGATGAATACGGCTATAAAGCCGTGGAAAACAAAGTCACAATCCATGACCTGCACGCCACCATGCTTGCGATGCTGGGTATGGACCACGAACAATTGACATTTCGATTTAGTGGGCGTGACATGCGACTTACTGATGTACACGGCGAAGTCATTCAGGACATCATCGCTTAAGCAATTNCAAAGGTGGCATCACTTTCGCGAACCATAGAAAACGTGTGTAAGACAATCACCGTACCACTTTGGCTTGCAAGTAGCTCTGCCGTCTGTTTGCCATCGATACTGCGTACTACCCCCAATACATCTCCCTGACAGACTGTATCACCTAATCCGAAAAAGGGTGTGAGAAGTCCGTCAAACGGAGCAGGATGGCAAACCTGCATATGCCCGGAGCCTTCACTTGGATCTTCGACCACCGTTTGCACTCGAGACTCCGGCTGTTTCCGATCAATCATGCCAAGCATACTGAGGACATTCAGACATCCATCGACATAGTCAGTCACTCCCTGAGATGAACAGACCGCCGCACCTTGGTATTCTGCATAAATGGCCGGAATGTTGTTCTCGCAGGCAATGGACATACTTCGCCCTTTCAGACGCCAGTCCGTTCCCCATATAAAAGGCAGATTGAAGGCCCGAGCCATTTTTCTCGAACCCTCTAAAGCAACTTCATCTGGATTAAGAGGGTATCCGGTCAATGGGTACACAGAAAACCGAGTACCACCCGTATGAAGGTCAATATAGTAGTCGGCAGATTTGATTAATTCGGTCAATTCATAACCTACCTGCATCGTGATCGTGCCATCAGGGTCACCAGGGCAGATTCGCGCCAAATCCAAATTGTCTGAAGCTTTGCGGTCACCTAGCAGGAATGCTTCGACATTCACACACGGGACAAGCGTAACCTTACCTGCTTTCAAGTCAGCGGGGAGGCGATCCATTAATGCGTGAATGCATTTCATCGGCTCGAATTCATCACCATGAACGCCCGCAGTAATCACCAAATGAAACCCAGTTTCACCACTGTCAATTACCTCTTTAGTAAACAAAGACACGCTGCTACTCCTGTCGGATCTCTTCAAATGGATATAAAGGACGACGACGATTTTTGTAATCCAGATGATTCATATCGGCTGTCGTAACCCCCGCTGTATTGGCGCGAATGATCTCACGACAAACAGGTTGATAGGCCGCAATCGGAGCATTCACGCCTTTGGTAATTAGAATGTGAAATCCCGCCGGATCGACCCCAAACGTCGTCAGCTGTTTCAGACTGAATGGAGGTTGTCGTCTGGATGTCACCATGATCGTCAGCCCTGATTCATGCTGCACAACAACTGTATCACCTTGATCACAATCCGTAGCCCCTCCATGCCTGGGCTGTGGCTCAAAAAACTTTCCGTCAAACTTCCCCAGCAACTCAACTTTTCCACGCCAGGGANAACCGTGTAACTGATCTGTCTTCGCTCCTACAACTATCTCGACAGTCGCTCCGCTCTCATATAACTGAAGTTCGCTGACTGCTGCTGGATCGTAGAGACAAACAAAGGTATTTGTTAATCCCTGACGCTGACACTCGTGCAACAAAATCGTACTGTCAGCCGGAGAACCACCACCAGTATTATCTCCCATATCCAACAGACAGATCGGCCCCTCAAGATTCTTGCATCTCGCCACAGTCTTCTCAATCGATTCCAATTCCGCTTGAAATGCCTGGCGATTCTCTATTAAATAGGCTTCCAATGCGTCTACGTATTGTTGTGCCTGATGCTGATCATTATCGGTCACCACAATAAACGCTGCTCCCATTTCCTCCACGTCAGAGTAAGGGAAACCAAGCATAACACTGTTGGTAAGTACCAATGCATCGGCTAGCTGCGCATTCGCCAGCTGATAAAGAGGTAAGCAGGGTTCAACCGTGGTTTCCTGCTTTTGAATGTTGATGGCGACCGGTGGCGTCGCAATCGCCATAGTAGGAAAAACATTGCCTCTCAAGGTTTCAAACAACAGATAAGCGGCCTGACGCCCCACCTGAAACTGATCGAGATGTGGATTACTGCGATAGGAAATCATCGCATTGCATGCACTAGCCATCTGCTGAGACAGGTTTCCATGCGGATCCAGAGTCGCAACCATCGGTACATCCGGCCCAATGATTCGACGGACCTCGGACAGCCAATATCCATCAGCATCCGGATATTCTTCGGATACCGTGGCTCCGTGAGGCGCCGCAAGTACACCATCCAACGGACCAGCCTGTTCGAGCAAAGTTAGAATCCTAGTCACAATTCTTGAATAGGCATCGGCCGTAATCGTTCCATAGGGAATTGCACGAGCGAGCATGATAGGAACGGCTTCGAATTCGCCTTCATTTTCCTTCAGAGCAGAGAAGAAGCCTGTCGTCTCGTGGTGAGCTCCGGACATTCCCTCTCGAAATGCCTCACCTTCCAAAAGCCAGTCATTTTGAAAGGCTTCGTAATCCGTCGGTGTCGAAATGAATGTATTCGATTCATGGAGGAAACCGATGACACCAATCCGCTTACCTTCAGTCATCGTTCATTTTCCTTATCATTTTTTGAAGTCTTACAGAACACCATATTTCTTATAGGCTTCGGTTGCCAACATGCCATTGATAATGGCATCACGAGTTATATTTTCATCGTGGACTTTCTTCCAGGCATTGAGTATCGCCTGTTGCTCGATTTCCTGCGGAACAACAACAACTCCATCTTCATCTGCTATGACCAAATCTCCCGAGCAAAATGTCACCCCATCAATTTGAACCGGCTCATCAATCGAAATAACACGCTGTCGATTCATACTGTCATAAACACAACGCCCCGAGGCATAGACAGCGAACCCTAATGATTTGATTTTGGAAATATCACGCACAGCCCCATGAATGATTGCTCCCACACAGCCGCGATTCTTCGAGGCGGTTGACAGCAATTCACCCCATACTCCGGAATGCATGGAACCATCCGCAGCACAAATCAACACATCATCTGGCTGACAAGCATCAATCGCCTGTAATTCCAATTCATACGGGGATGGATCTTCGAAATCGATATCCTCCCATTGAGTTGTTTTACAGCGACCAATAAGTACTCCTTCAACCGTCTGAGGTGGCATAGGCACACGTGGAGATTGGTTTTTATAGCCAAGTGCATCTAATGCGTCCGAAACGACGGCGGCATACAGATTCTCCCGCATCATTTCGATTGTTATTCTCTGAGTATCCATCATTTAATAGTCTTTCATTTCTGTTGAGCTGCATGCATTAGTCCACGCATATAACCATATGCGAAAAGTCGACCCAACTGAGTGTAGCCCGGTTCACCGTCGTCCTCTCCAATCAGTTGAGGCACGTGGTCTGGTCGAATCGGCCCCTGAAACCCAACTTCATAATAGGCTTTCACCGCCGCTGCCATGTCAGTAGGTCCGTTGTCATGGAATGTCTCGGTAAAATTCTCTTTCGTGCCCCGAATATCCCGGAAGTGCACATATCGAATATGAGATCCGAGTTCATAAATAGTCTCCGGGATCGCTGCTCCCATCTCTACAAATGATCCCTGACAAAAACAAATACCATTACGCGGACTGGGAACCAATTCGACTAAGCGTCGAAATCCATCTACGCTATTCATGATCCGAGCTCGCCCCAGGAAAACTTCTAAGGGGGGATCATCTGGATGCATCGCCAGATCGATTTCTAATTGCTCAGCAACCGGTAATATTTCCTCTAGAAAGTATTTCAAGTTATCCCACAGGGCCTCTGCAGTCAGTTCTTCATACTCCAGCGGTTTCGATGCGTCATCCAGGGAAACGGCCAGATCAATTTCATCAAGATTGAATTGCGTTACTTTGGCACCAGCGCGATCTGGTACGTCTGTTTTGGTGCGCACCCAGTCAGTGCCAGCCATGAAATTGTAGCAAAGTACCGGAATATCCAATTCTTTCATGATATGCAGCAAGGAAATAATACCTTCGATTTCCTCATCCCTGCCTTCAGCACCTCGAATGATATTCTCCATCGCGATGGCATCTTCCACAGCCGCGATTTCCATCCCAAAAGAGCGAATTCGGGCGACAGCAGGTCTCCAATCCTCAAGTGTCGGACCCTGATATCGAATCGTGATACATTCAACTCCCGTTTGAGCAGCCAGAGTTAAGTTTTCATCCGACAACGGAGTTAAAACGGATGCTAATTTCATCGTTCTATTCCTTATGCTTCAGGTTCTGGTGATATCGTTTGTTCTGGAGATAAATTTAATGCCTCAATGCAAGCTTCAGGATCACTGCAGGAAAATACATATCGCTTTTGCTTTGCACCCTTCATTACTTCCATGTGAACTCCGCTTCCTGACCAGCAGATGTAACCCCACCGTTTTGTTTTAAAACCGTAGCGAATACCTAATCCACCAAATTCTTTTATTCTGCACTCGGATGGATAAGCTCGCAGAATATCCTGACGAGAGAATCTATTACTCCAAACTCCACTGCGATAACCAAATCGAATACCCAGATCACTCGCTTCCACTGAGTATTTACTCGTGGCCAAAAAGACCCACAACATCCCTCCAGTCAAAACCACGATAAAAAACAATGAAATAACGAGCTCCGTATCACCAAGCTCCTTTTCCTGATGCTTTTTCACAATTCCCTCTAAGGGCTGATCATCGATCAAACGCTTTTCTCCGGGAGGTCCTTCTGCCTTATTCAACAGTTGGATACCAACCGGAATAAGAATTACCGGCGTAATCAGCATTAGATAAGACCACCAGGGAGTTTTGGTTTCGGTATACACTTTTTTCATTCCTATAGTTTACGAGCGGTTAGCAATGTCCATAAAACATGCTTCCACAAACAGTCCACATGCTGAAAACCTGTCTCGGTAAGCCACTTCATTTGATCGCTGACAGAAGCGTGGAAATCATGCTTATCCTGATGCTCCATCCACATATTCCATTCTTCAGAAGGAACACCTTTCTCATCCGCAAATTGTTTCCAGGTTTCCATATGTTGAGTATAGATGCCCGGTGTCTCACCTCGAAATTGGTCAACATAGGTAAAGACACCATCAGGCTTAAGACTAGCATAAACATGTTCAAACAATTTCAATTTGGCCTGATCATCGACATGATGAATCGCAATCGAAGAAACTACTAAATCAAATTCCGAGGCTGATAAATCCAGGGAATTGAAGTCCTGTTGCAGGTAACTAACTCGATCCGTACCACATTGTTGGCGGCAAACTTCCAGGATTTCTGGCGAAAGATCCAAAGCCACAACGCTGGCTGTTGGAAATGCATCCAATACCCGAACTGTTAAATTACCGGTACCGCACCCTAGGTCGAGAACACGTGATGGGCAAAGATCTTTAGGAATATAGTCTACCAGTGTTGCCAGCATTTCCTCATAACGGGGAGCACAACGATAGATGATGTCGTTATAAGACGATGCCAAATCATTATAAAATTCTTCGGTTGAGCTTTCGGAAATCGGTTTTGCTGACATTGTTGTGAATTACCGCACAAATACTCCCTCAGTAATTCCTTTCCACTTGTCGGTACGAAAAGGAGTAACTGGTAAATGCTCACGGTTTTGTAGATTACTGATCGGATTGTTCGCCCAGGCATACCTTACCGACACCGGCTCAGACACTTCTTCACTCCATACTTCCACCTGGCTTTTACCAATGATACGGGCCTGTGCATGATGAAATTCCTTATCGGATCCGGCAATGGTGAATCCTAGTACACTCCGAACATCATGAGTGTCCAAACCGCCTCCTACATGATCAAACGTAATCATCACACGATTGTCTGTCACTTCGTGAGACTTATAAACTGGACTACGATGAACGAGTGCTGAGTATCCATAATTCTGCGCAAGTGCCCAGCGAGCCAAACGCTTGGCAACATCTTGTTTATTACGGGGGTGGATGTCATGAGATTCACCTAAATCGGTAATAATCGCCTCACCTGTGTTGGGCAGTTTACTCATCGTTAAGGTTTGGGCTTCCCGCAATTCTGCCCAGTCAGCCGGAGCTGGTTCCGAAACTTCATCTTTGAAGTCTGCCAGACTCACCCAGTAGAAACTGAAATCTCCCTGTCCCCAGGCTTCCCGCCAGGTCTTAATCATTAAGGGGAATAGGTCTTGATACTGTTTCGCTCGAGTTGCATTCGCTTCTCCCTGATACCAGATAGCTCCTTGAATGCCATAACCAATGATTGGATTAAGAACTCCCTGATACAAATTGGCGGGGCGATGTTGCCCGGCCAGTGGATTACGGGGCCGACGGGGATAGGAAGGATTTGGCTTACCCGCCGCTTTTGCCGCCGCCGCTCGCTTTTTCCAGCCTTCCACAGCCATTTGGAATTTAGCCTCAACTGCATCGGCATCGTATTCCGCTGCAAGTTTATCCCAGTGGGCGAGAAGCTCCAAGTGCCCATTATTTTGCAGCACGTCCCGGGGAATCCAGGCCTCACAGGCAGAGCCACCCCAGGCATTATCAATCAACCCGACTGGTACATCCAACGTTTGGTGCAACTGGCGACCAAAGAAATACCCGACCGCAGAAAACTGAAGGACCGTTTCCGGGGTCACTGGCTCCCATTTGCCTTCGAAATTGTCCTGAGCCTGTTGAGTTCCAACCTGAGGTACAGAGATTAACCGCATCCTAGGAAAGCGAGCTGCCAAGGCTTCTAATTGAGGATCGTTAGCAGATGCCACTGGCCACGCCATATTAGACTGGCCTGAACAAACCCAAACTTCTCCGACCAAAACGTCATGAATAGTGATTGCATTTGTCCCCTTGATAGTAATCTCATGTGGACCTGAATTTGCTTTGAGAAGAGGAAGCCTGACAATCCATTTCCCCTTCGCATCGGCTGTCGCTTTCGTTGAATTACCAGCCATGGAAACTGTGACAGTCTCACCGGGATTATCGTTACCCCAAACCACGACAGGCTTCCCCTGTTGAACCACCATATGATCGCTAAACAGATTCGAAACCGATGTCTCCGCCTGTGCGGACAATTGGATGCTGAATAGACAAAAAACAGAGAATAATACGTTTCTCATAGATACACCTTATTTCAATATTAGATTCAACCAATGACAGTGAGGCCATTCGGTTGACCAAATGCTTTCTTACTCAATTGTTATACCGTTTCTCAGAATCTCGAAAAGCTTCTTTGACATACGATGGGTCGACGGAACCGTCTGCCTCATAAAAATCATGCTCACACCCGCGTCGGGGATCACTCGGAATTCTGTATTAGCGTAACCTCCCCAACCGTATTGCCCGAGCGGTTTATCCGCACCTTTCAATTCGGCTTTTTCCACGGCAAAGCCAAGCCCAAAAGACCGGCCGCCTCCGGGCAATACTTGATTACTAAACATCTCTGCCAACGTTGTCCGTTTTAGAACCCTGACACCGTCGAGTTCCCCCCAATTAGCCAGCATTTTTGAGAATTGACCGTAATCACCAATAGTACTGACCAGACCGCTTCCACCTCCGTGAAATTCGAATCCACTACGATATTCACTGACATTCCACTTATCGATTACAACCTGTCGGTCTCCTTCCCATGTATGACAGGAGGTAAAGCGATCAAGTTTACCTTTTGGAATGTCAAAAAAAGTATCCTGCATTGCCAATGGTTTGAACACCGCACGCTTCATGTACTTTTCCAACGATTCACCAGACCAGATTTCAATCAATGCACCGAGAATGTCAACACTAAGCCCATAGGTCCATCGTTCTCCAGGATGATGCTGCAGAGGGATTTGAGCCAACTGATCAGCCGCTTCCCGAATAGACATTTTAGGAGGGTACATTCCCTTATGCGTATAAAATACGCCACGCGAATGGTATTCTTTTCCAAACGGAGTGCCCGGACTGGGACTATAGCTGTATCCGGATGTGTGTGATAGTAAATCACGAATTGTCAGGGGGCGTTTGGGATCGACGCGTGTCATTTTCCCCTTCAGGACAACCCCTACTTTGGCATCAGAAAATGCCGGGATGTACTCCGACACCGCATCATCCAGATTAAATTCCCCCTGTTCCCATAATGTCATCGCCGCAACTGAAGTAATCGGCTTGGTCATCGAGTAGATTCTTAAGAGCGAATTTTCTTTGAATTCCAAGCCGTCTTCTGAGTCGTGTATTCCCTTGATGTCGAGTAATACCTGCTCACCATGCACATGAACAAGAATCATGCCTCCTTCGATTTCACCGGCCTCAGTTGCACGAGCCAATTCAATTTGAACCGCCTTGATCGCTTCATCGCTGATGTTAGTCTCAGCCTGAGCGATAGAGCTGCTAAGTAAAAGCAGTACTACGAGTAGTCTCTTCATTGTATTTTTCATTCCGGAGGGAGATTCAATTCCATCATTTCAGTTCGGATGGATTAATTTCAACATGTTTTACAGTCTGTCGTCGCCAGGTGTAAACCACATGAACTACTCCTGAGTCATCCTGTATCACTGTCGGGTACGAGTACTCACTTTTATCCCTTTCCAGTGTCAGCACTGTCTTCCATGACTTTCCGTCATCGGAAATAGCGACATTGAGCATGTTACGGTTTGCCGGGAAGGGAGCCCGACGAACAGTGTGGTTGTAGATGAGGATTTGTCGACCATCTTTAAGCGTTGTCGCATCCGTGCCCGCGTTGGGGTTGGGCAGGGTGGTTGCAGTAGGCTTCGACCAGGTTTTTCCTCCATCACGTGACCAGCTCTCAGCCAACACGCTTTCCTGTGTACGACAGAGCACTTGCATCGAGCCGTCTTTATACCGGAGGATACTTGGCTGAATCGCATTAAACTTTTCACCATCATGAATGGGGCCAATCACTTCCCAGGACTTACCTCCATCTTTCGAATGCTCAAAATGAACTCGCCAGTTATTGTGTTCAGTACTGGAGGGACATAGTAAACTACCGTCATCAAGTTCAATTGGCGGGTTTTTCACAGGCCCAATCAAATGACCGATCGCTTTATCTTTTCCAAGCTTTACAGGTTTACTCCACGACTTACCACCATCCCGGGACGTCATACGCATGCCCCACCAGGACTGAGGCGTCGGGCCAACTTTATAAAAGAGCACTAGTGGCCCGTTTGTCAGTTGAAACAGTACCGGATTCCAACAGGGATAACGAACTTGCTCCGACTCCACACCATTGATTACTTCAACGGGCCGAGTCCATGCTCCATCTATCTTTCGGGAAACCCAGATTCCGACATCAGGATTCTTTTCATGAGTACCACCAAACCAGGCAGCCACTAGTCCGGTGGGAGTACTCTCGATAGTCGAAGCGTGACATTGAGGGGTTTGACGGCCTTCCAGCGGATATATAAATTCAGCCGAGCTAAGACCATTGGTGCCTACCGGAGTAACTTGGTCGAAAACGGATTCATCAGCCATTGCCGCGACCGTCACACTAAAACAAAGTAGAAAACCTGATAATCTATACATTGCATTACTAACTTGGAATGATGGAAAAGGAATCATGAACTCAATCTCTACTTCCATGATAACGCTTTCAAATTCGCTAGTGTGTTATATTGATAGACATGGCCGCTAGCTCCGCAAAAACAAGTCGACGTTTCGCTCATACGCAGTGGGGTGCCGCTCGGCACAAAGCCGTTTTCATACTGGCCTGCACTATGTTGGTGGAGGTTATTCTCCAACTGATTCCAGCATTTCAGAGTGTTATGGCAAGTTGGAACGCCACAGAAGAATCACAGCTGAATCGCTGGGTTTATTACATGTTACTGGCTGGCATTATGCAGATTGGCTTTCTCTTCTACATGCTACTGTTTCCGGACTGGGCAACGCTTTGGGCTGCTACCTTAGGGAATCTTTTATTCATTGCTGCTTATGCCGGTCTGTTTGCGATTCTTATTCTCACCAAAGGGCAAAACGATGTCCTTTCCTATCTTCAGCTGGACTTGGAACAAAGTCCGACCGGCAAGCAGGCAATGTGGTGTCTGGTATGCATGTTCATGTTGATTGCTCAGAGTTTCTTCGCCGGAAGATATGCTCGCCGCTGGAAACGTGATAAGTAGCTCATGGAAGTTTGGGAAATCGTATTGCTGGCTTTGGTTCAGGGAGTCACTGAATTCTTACCTATTAGTTCGTCGGGACATCTGGTCGTACTCGGAACGCTATTGGATCTTGAGACTGCACAATTAGATGAAGTTACCATCGCATTGCACTTTGGGACTCTACTTGCCATTTGCGTCGTTTACTTTAAGCAATTGTGCGAAGTGGTCTCGGGAGCTCGCAATTTGTTATGGCCTCTCGTGCTGGGTTCTATTCCAGCAGCCGTCACTGGCATGTTGGTAATGAACTTGCAATGGGAAGAAGAATTGAACAATCCTGCATTAACCGGCTTGATGCTTATTGTGACAGGATTGGTTTTGATATTTGGGCGAATAAAATCAAATCGCTTTACCGATAATAATGATGGTAGGGTAAGTCAAAAGGTGGCACTGCTAATTGGATTTTCGCAGGCGATTGCGATCCTTCCCGGAATTAGTCGCAGTGGAATGACAATCGTGACCGGGCGACGCCTCGGGTTGTCTGCCGAATTGTCGGCGAGGTTTTCTTTTTTACTGGCGATTCCAATAATTGGAGGAGCAAGTCTAATAACTATATATAGGTTATGGGGAAACTCCGGAGGAATTGCTTCCGATTTAGCGCCTCAACAGCAACCTGGCTCGCACCTATTATTAATAGGAGTGACTATTTCGGCGATTGTGGGTTGGCTCTCGTTAAGATGGCTAATCCGCCTGCTGGAATGTGGAAATTTTCATCGGTTTGCGTATTGGTGTATTCCTCTAGGAACGATTTTGCTGATATATTCACTTTACGGCTAATATTTAGCCAAACACGACACGGGGGCGAAACTGGATTCGACCGGATAGCCTGAAGTGTAAGTGGCGTACCGAGGTTGGTCAGTTGGCCTCGTTAAAAGCTGACCGAATAAATTTAATTGCAGATAACAATCTTGCATTGGCTGCCTAAGTAAAGGCAACCCGGACTGAAAGGCTTAGCTGGAGAGCTTTGACTGTCCGTTGTAAATCCAGATCGCTGACTGTCATGCCTGACACGCAGCCAGCTAAATTTCGTTTCGGGATCGCGAATTAGTAATCATGTTGATCGGAGTGCTTTTTCGTTAAATTAAGAAGTTCAACTACGTACGTAGAAGCTTGCATGGAAATATTGCGGGACGCGGGTTCAATTCCCGCCGCCTCCACTCTGTCGGGTTGCACAACCCGTCTCGATTCAGACAAGGCTCGTCAGGACAACCTGGCGGGCCTTATCTGCTTTTACAGGTTGATAATAGGTATTTGCGAGGATTGGCGCAAAGCTCACCAGCCATGTTGAAGTTAGCGACTACCATCTGTCTTTTATGGTTGCCGTAGAATACAGTTCCACCTGACGCTGCGCGATTCTATATTGAAGTGCAACTACGGTCGAACTTTAAATTGGATACAACATCCACCTCGTTCTAAACTTGTAGAGCCCTATGTCAATCGAACAACCTGAAATCATCCACAAAACCGTCGAGCCTTTGTTAATGGCCGGAATACGTGCCCGTGGTAAATTTGAAGACTGTGGCCAGTATTTCAAACGTCTTGGTAAAAAGTTCGGGTTTAAGATTTGTGGGCCTGCCTTCATGCTGTACTGGGACGAAGAATACAAAGCCGATGATGCAGACTATGAAGTGTGCATGAGTATTCGCAAAGGGGAAGGGGACGACGAGATTTCAGTACGTGAATTCCCGGGAGGACAATGCGTAAGTCTCATGCATTTCGGGCCTTATGAAAACCTCAAAGAATCATACGACCGCATCCTCTGCTACTGCCACGACAACGAAATCAATATCTACTCGCCCATTCGCGAAGTCTATCTCAAAGGGCCTGGCATGATATTCAAAGGAAACCCAAAGAAATACCGGACAGAAATACAGCTCTTTTATACAGACTGTGAGCAATCCAGTGGTGACCAGTCTTGTGAAGACCACAGCCAGACTGATGATACTACGAACGATTAAACGCTGAGATCTAAGACTTCACCCTTTACGACCTTGCCTGGTTTTCCATGCAGGATAATCGCGATTTAATAAGTCTCGGGCGTACTCCCCTAACCACGAATAACCATTGCGTCGTTCATAGGAAATATCAGAAATTGATCGGCGTGGTATTCCATCCCGACTACAAAAAAAGGGCCGTTGCTCCGTCAAGTCGTAAAACCTTCCCCATAACGTCGGAGCGTCAGTAGCTGCCACCAACTTAATGTCAGATCCTTTGGGAGTACCTGGAGCGTCGAATCGTTCAATTCTTACACCGGTTAGCTTATGGATTTGAAACCATACAATCGCAGCCTCGATGGCATTCACGATAGCAACGTCAGGATCTTCGATTGTCATTAAGTATTTCACAATCCCTACTGATTCGTGGCCTGAGAGCGACGGTAGTTCATAGGATCGGGCTTTTGCCGGCTTTAAGGTTTCTCGGTCATGCTGAGCACACCAGACAGTCAATTGGCCTGCTAATCGAACCTGAGTCTTCAAAATGCAGTCCAAACCACGTTGCAGGGCCTGCTCGCAATCAGCTCGAAACTCGCCAGAGACAAAGGTAAAGTCTTCGTCGCCCTGAACAATGTCACGAAAGAGCTCCATCACGCCAATCATTGCTCCATCGTTATATGTAATATGCAAATGGTAACCTGACGTTAACGGGTAGTATTGCGGCCAACCTCCATTGTCATACTGAGCCTCGATCAAATACTTGATTCCGCGCACTGCGGCCTCCCGATATTTGTCATTGGACGTTTTTCTATATGCCGCAGCCAGTATGCGAATCTCTCGATGAGTCGCTCCGTTGTCGATCGTTGAGTCACGTTTCCCTCGGTCAGCCAAAACCTCTTTCCTACGACTTTCCGTCAACTGGTCATCGCGGTCATAGTTTTTTGGCCAACCACCTGAACTACGTTGATAAATCAAAACAGTCTCCGCCGTTTGGTCTTCGTCCACAGCTAAGACAGCTGATGGTAAAAGTACCAACACGGCCAACATGGTTCGAATTTGATTTCTGAGATTCATGTTTTCACCCTAATAACGAAAGCAGAGATAAAATGGAAAACGGGTACTTCACGAGTTTGGTATCATGACAACTCACATATCACATCGGTATTGTACGAAAGCAGAACCACCGGAGATAACATGTCACGACTATTCCTCATACTTTTTTTACTCCTTCCTGGCCCTCTCGAGACTTTTGCGCAGGACAATCAATATGCCCTGCCATCTTTAGAAGCTGAAAACGGCCTTCCAGGTGAAGGTAAATTACGTCGTTACAACGGGTACGTTGCTACCTGGCAACGCCTTCGTAGCCAGTGGGCAACTCAAGTCAAGAATGANCAGCAAGCNGNGGTNTTTTTAGGAGACTCGATTACCCAGGGATGGACANCCTCTTTCAGAGGGCATTTTNAGGGCATGAAGCTTGCTAACAGGGGTATCGGTGGAGATACGACCCGAGGCATGCTCATTCGTTTAGAGGAAGACGTACTAGCACTCAATCCATCGGCAGTCGTGATCCTGATGGGAACCAACGATATTGAAGTCCAGATTCCCCCTGCGATGATCGCTCGTAATTTTGAGAAGATCATCACCGCTCTGAAAAATCACAACGAACAGATGCCTATTGTCCTCTGTAGAATCTTTCCCAGCTCGGCGACCAAAAAGCGACCCACAGAAACGATTCAACAGGTTAACCAGCTTTTCGAGAACATCGTTAGGAATGACCCGCAGATTACGGTCGTAGATACATTTAAGCTTTTCGATGATGGCAAGGGAGATGCCATGGCAGAATTCTTTCCGGATTTACTACATCTCAATGGTGATGGATATGCAAAGTGGGCGAGTGCATTACAACCCATCTTTGCAACACTCGGGTTTACCGAAACCGGTGCTGATACCTTTGAATTAGAACCGGGTTACACCAGCCTATTCAACGGTAAGGATCTAAGTGGATGGGGATTCCGGCCTACACCTCCGCGGAATCCACCTAAAAATCCAAGACCCAACGCTCCGGTCTTTGCCGTCGTCAAGGAAGCGATAGATTTTGATGGGAAGAAAGTCAGTAACGACGGACGATATGAAGCGATCAACGGCAGACTCGTTGTTAAGACTCCAGCAGAGGGAAGGCGTATTCAACAGCTTTGGACTACGGCTGAATTTGGAAACGACTTCACTTTGAAACTCGAATTCCGAGCCACACCCAATGCAGACAGTGGCGTGTTCATCCGTAAACCTCAATTACAATGCCGGGACTACTTACTAGCTGGTCCGTACACGGATCTAAAACAGTACAAACCGCAGGACTGGAATGAATTGGTCGTGACTGTCAAAGGCGGAATAGCTCACGCCACTTGTAACGGTGAGTTACTGACTGATAACATGCCGGTCCCTGAGACCGGTCCGATCGGACTGGAAGGTGATCGCGGACAAATGGAATATCGACGCATTCGAATCAAAATGGACTAAACTCCAATTTCAACGACACTAGGACAACAAAAAAAAGGCCCTCCAATACCAATCATTGGAGGGCCTTTTTGATGTCTATGAAGCGGGAACTTATTTTAGTTTCTTAATTCGGATGTCTTTGAATTCAGCCCACATCGGAGCTCCAGCATGAAGCTGTAAAGCCAGTACTCCATTAGAGAGAGCTTTAGGATGCCCATCGACGAAATCAAGCACTAAACGCCCATTCATGTAATGCTGTATGTGATTCCCTTTCGCCTTAATGACCACATCGTTCCAATCATCGAGTTTGAATAGTTCTTTGTATTCATCGGCGGTAATCAGCGTCTCTTTAACCTCTTTACCATTCTNGCCCCAAACGGCTTTTTCACCAACTAAACAAGTTCGGCCACGGCCTCCTGCTAAACCACCTTCGTCGTAGATGAATCCGGAGACACTTGGGAGGATGTTTTGATTTCTAATCTCATGCTGGTATCCACGGACGACCCATTTATTACGAGCATTTTCAATGCGAGTTGAACGATACTGGATACCAGAGTTGTTAGTTGCATTGCAACGGAAAGACAAACGCAATTCAAAATCCTTGGTTCCACCATCTTCCCAAATCAGGAATGTGTTACCGTTCGCCTTCTTCTCCGCTGTGGTTTCGCCATGAATCACTCCATCTTTCACGGACCATAGAGTAGTGTCACCATCCCAGCCACTGAGATCTTTGCCATTAAAAATAGTTTTGAATCCCTTTTCTTCTGCCGTCGCAGATTGAAAAGCAATTAGGGTTGTCATTACAACCATTGTCAAACAACGAATCATCTTGGAATGTGTCCTCTTAAATAAATTCAATACGCACGTGTTAGCGGTCTGACACTGATTCTACTACAAATAAATTCATGCTCCAGACTGCCCCAAAGAATTCAATCCCCATTTATAATTAGCACTTTCCAATTATTCACTGCATTTAAAGAACCACTCATGCCTTCTCTCACAGACAGATTCCAGCTGCTGCTTCTGACAGGCTTTACGTTTAGTTGCTGTCTTAATGCCATTGCGAATGATTCCATTCCAGTGTGGACTCCAGGAGATGTTGCCACTTCCGTTGATGAGTTATGGAGGGACTACGATCCACGCAAAGAACCACTCGAAGTTAAAATCGTGCGTTGCTGGCAACAGGAAAACGTTCAGATTCATTATGTGGTTTACACCATCGGGGTTTTTAAGGGCCAAAAGTCCACCATGGCGGCGTTCTATACGACCCCAATTGAACCGACTCAAAAACTGCCTGCTGTCTTATTCATTCATGGCGGAGGACAACGCGCGTACCTTCGAGGAAGTATCGAATATGCACGCCGGGGATACTGTTGTCTTTCACCAAACTGGGGCGGACGGAAAATGGAGAATGCCCGACCTGGCGACCTCAATACAGACTGGGGAGCTGTCGACCCCACTCAATCTAATCCTCAGGGATACTCGTCTGTGCTACCCGGACCTAAAAAAATAGATCCATTTGAATCTCCTCGCAACAATCACTGGTACCTACTGACCATTGGCTGCCGGCGAGCCATCACCTTTTTGGAGCAGCAGGAAGAGGTCGACGCGAATCGAATCGGCGTCCTAGGACATTCGATGGGAGGACGCCTCACTGGACTGGTGGCCGGTAGTGACAAACGAGTCAAGGCAGCTTCACCATCAGTTGGTGGATCTGGATTTCTGTATCAGGATTTTCGTATGATTCCCGGTTCCGCGCGACGCTTTAGCGGAAATCACGCACTAATGCTAAATACGATATCCGGCGAATCCCATCTAAAGCAAATCACTTGTCCATTACTGTTCTTAAGTTCTACCAATGACTTTAACGCTCCGATGGAATGCGTCGAACAGGGTATGCGACTTGTACCTCATTCCAATAAGCGGACGACGTACTCGGTACATCTGAATCACCGCTTCGACCGTGAATCCGATGTAACACGGAAACTGTGGCTTGACTCGCACCTACAAAACAAACTTACATTTCCCAAGTCACCTATCCTGGAATTGCATCTCAACCAACCCAACGGCATTCCTGTCGTCCACGTAAAACCCGATACATCTCGAGAGATCAAAGAAATACGCATTTACTACGGTTATGACAGAGATCCGCGAAATCGCTTTTGGGCAACGGCCAACGCTCGCGTCGCCGGAAATATCTGGGTTGCGCAATGTCCGGTTTTCGATCTCAGCGAACCATTGTTTGTCCTCGCGAATGTCTACTACAAATTGGCCGAGCATGAACGGATACCAACAGACCCGGATACCTTTATCCTCAGTGCTTCAGATTCGACGTACCCAGCACAACTTAAGCAAGCTGGCGTCCGAGCTACGGCATCCAGACAAAGAGTTATTGAACATTTAGGGACGACTGATGCCAAAATGCCAAACTGGTATATCCTTAACCAAGGGAACCCTCATCACTGGCTCTATTCCACTCGTAAACTGAATGACCCCCGCTGGGAAGCTCCACAGGGAGGAACACTTAAGCTATCTTTACAAACCAGTGATGTAAACAATCATCTTGCCATCAAGGTTGTTACAAACAGTTGGCGGAGTTACATCGGTAAACGCAGCCAAACCTACATTAGCACGATAGAGCTAGCGAACGCAGGTGAGCATCAGGTAACACTACATTCATCGGACTTTATGGATACCGATGGAAACCCTCTGAACGATTGGGAGGGGATTACCGAGCTTCAATTCCAGCCTGCGGATAAAGCATTGCCGGACAATAACTCGTTGAAACCATGGCAAGGGTCTCCGTTGGGAATCATCCATCTGGAATGGCTCGACGGTAAGTTACAGTCACGCCCTAAGCCATACCTTACCATACGCTCTTCTGAGAAGTAACATCGGGATGATGATCATGCTGAACGAATGTCAGGCCGGCCTTCGTTACTATGAAGACGCCCCAAAGACTCACTAGCAACCCAAACAGGACTTCGCTCAAACCCGGCATCAACGTCATGACGGACAAGGACATTCCCAATTTCAATGCGGGAATGTGTGGAGTTCCTAATATCGGCTTCGTTAAGAATTCGAACATGCCTTCGTCCTTTGAATAGTCAAGTGGATCAATCACCTAGGGGATTATTAGAGATCCACACCGTTTCGTCAAAGGCTATATCATCATCTTTTCGGCATCATCTGCGGCACGTTTTTTTTGTCCTTACTTATTGAAATTAGTTCTCAAAGTAGGGTAGAAGTTATTTCTCGAGGCTTAAAAAGATCGATCATCGAAAACCCTCCTAGTGAGAATTGATCTCAGTGAATTCAGCCGTTATTCGGGACCCAAATTGATCCAGATATTTTTTTGAGAAAAATTGGATTCTCAAAAAAAAAGCCCTTCGAACACTTCGAAAGGCTTAGAGGACCTATAACGGTAGTTAATCTTCATCTAATTGTTGAAACAATCGGCCTGAAGTTTGGGTGCCATAAGCTTCAGGTAAATTCTGCATCTGTGGCCGAGTTGCCGGGCTCTTATAGCCATTACGAATGTATGGATGATGGGATTTTGACGTCAGG
>PBCP01000013.1 GCA_002717145.1 Planctomycetaceae bacterium
GTAATGGAGGAGGGAAACATTCTATTCTAGGTCACCCATAAGACCCTACAAGGCCAAATAAGTTGTGACCGGAGGGTATTTTTGAATGAGTATTACTCTGATGTTTTCTTCTGTGGGAAGAATTTATTCAAGGTTTCTTCCGTCGGCGGTTTCGTGACCAACGACACGATGATCATCGATGCAGTCGAAATGAGGATCATGAAAGTAACCGGCATCACACCTAACACATCGTAGTGTGGATTCGAAGCAAAGCCTGAATCCTGGAACATGTATAGCCAGCTTAATCCTGCACCTATAACCGCAGCATAAGCTCCCGCTTTGGTCAATTTTCGCCAATACAAGGATGCCAGAACTAATGGGAACAAGCTTGAAAAACCGCTAAAACACCATACCCCAAGCGTAAATACGCGGCGAGGTTCAAACAGGCTAAAGATATACGTCAGTGCAACGATTCCCACGATAAAAGCTCGGGCAATGACGATCAACTGCTGATCGGTAAAGCGTGTTTTCTTGCTATAGTGAGTCACAATGTCTGTCGTAAACATGGTTCCGACACAAAGGAATTGACTGTCGAGCGAAGACATGATCGCCGCTAAGATTCCGGCAGACAAAAGTCCGGCCATAAAGGGGCCTGTCAATGCCTTGACTGCTGCCGGCAACACCGCATTTGGAGGGAAGTGAGGCGGGATCAATGCAGCTCCGGTATCGGGATTAACAGCACTAGTCATCCACACACCAAGCAATACACAGGGCACCCATACCAACATGATAAAGATAGGATGCGCGACGACCGCCAATTTGAAGCTGTCTGCGTTCTTGGCTGTTAGCCAATGCTGGAATAGGTGTGGAAACATTCCGACCGAAAGAGGCACAAAGAAGTAAGTAAGGAATTTCCAGGGACTCATGCCTCGAGGAGCATCCGGAGCCCACCTGGAAGCCCTGTACACGCCTTTGGCTTTCTTGCGCGTCCATTTCGTAGGGTCGCTTGGATTGCCAATCTTACTCTCGAACATTTCCAGCCCGGCTTCATCCGCGTTTGGCTTTTGAGGAAAATGTCCGAGCTCTTTGTGAGACAGAATAGTATTCGAATAATCATGACCATCGATGACTTTCCGGTCATCCTGTTCTAACAGAGCATAGTTTCGCTCTTCGATGGAAAGGAAGTCGAGTAGCCCATTCTTTTTGGCAAAGGCGGCAGGAGCTCGGTCTTTCTTCATAAAGGGCGGCAATGGTGCCTTAAATTCATCCATCGCCTGTTGTATTTGTTGATCAGTCAGCTTTATTTTGCCGTGATTCACGGCATAGTTGTAAAAAGCTAAAGTTTGCCATTTAGCATAGTCTTGATTGTATTTTTGGAGATCCTGATCATCGATCGATCTCTTCATTTTGGTCGGATTCTTGTCATAGACATTCTTTGTGGCCTGCTCTAGTCCCCCAAGTTTGTCAGAGATGATAAAAAACGTAATCAGACCCAGAATCATAAAGACGATGGTTTGAGCGGTGTTCGCCATTGCCGTTCCACGCATCCCACCAAAGAAAACATAGATCAAAACAACAATGCAAATTACTAATGACGCCAACCAGGGTGGCACACCGTAATCGTATTCAGCGAACGAGGTTTCAAAGGCACCTTCCGTAATACTGTTAATTACTGTTCCGGAAGCCATAACCCCGATCAGAAGATAGGGGATAACTAGTCCCACGAGAATCGGGAATAGGATAATCCCAATTTTGTCACTTTCCAACCGGTCGCGGAAGAACTGAATCTGCGTGGTATATCCATACTTTCTTCCTAAGTCCCACAGTTTTACGCCTAGAACAAAGAAGCATAGCGAGTGAATGATTCCACTGGATGAGGCAAGTAAGCCGTACACTCCTGCGCCTTCCTTAAAGGATTCACCCGTTGAACCGACTAATGCAAAAGCAGTCATGGTCGTGCCAAACAGCGACATCAATAGCATGAATGGCCCGATGGAGTGACTGGCAAGCATGTAGTCCTTGCTGGTACCACGAAACAGCTTACTGGAAAAGAGTCCCAATCCAAGGAGTAGGCAGAGATAGATAGAAATGATGATTAATTGAGTCATTACTCACCTCCCTCCTGCGCAACGACTGGCTCCGTGGCCGCCACCCCTTCATCTTCCTCGAATTCCGGCCAGGCGATTTTAGTAGCCAGAAACCAGGTAGCTCCGGCTCCAATAGAAATGCCAGCCTGCCATAGCAACGCCATTGGCATAAAACCGAAAACAGGTTCTTTATTGTCCCAGTTCCAGACGTCGTGGTGCAATATGATCAGCAGGATAACCAGTCCGATGATGATCCACTTACCGTTAGATTTATTCATAATCTGTATTCAAGTCCGAAAGATGTGAAAGGGCCGCGAAGCAGATGCTAATATTGCTCCCCGCAGTAAACTACTAGTGTAGTATCTCAACGCTAGGTCTGCCACAGTTTTAAAAACTGTAAATAACTACTTACCAGGTAGCCGCCGCTACAGTTATTTTGACCGGAAAAGTTTACCAAGGTTGCCTTCGAATAAAGAATCAGACGGTGACAACTCGTCAAATTGCACCTCTTCAGATTGTTAACTCATGGCGGCCATTCTGACTGCATTTCCGAAGTAGGTCCAAAGGGCAATTTCCCTATTAGGTTATTCCACGGGTGCTACGACTTCGAGTAATTCGATCGCAGGTTCGCCGTTACAGTGGATCCAGCCGGTTCGGCCCCAAACCGTGACATCAGTTTCGATTCCAAAGAGCTCAGCAAGGTCCTGTCCGGCGGCGATTTCCCACAATTCAGAAAGTTCGACACGACGCAGTACGTCACGTTCGATCAGAATCCGTCCGAGAGGAGTGCCTTCGCTAAGAATTTGTTGTTGAACTTCAGCTCCCAGATACTCGAAATGGAGGCGGACGATGCCGAATTGAACGACGGCTCGGTCCGATTGTTTGGTAAGTAGAATCTTACGACTGTAATAGTTGGCAACGTGCATCGACTCAAGTACCTGAACATCGACTAGCTCACCATAGTGAGATTCGACGGTGACAGTCATATGATGTTCGTGAGCCAGTAGCTTTTGGTAAACAGTAGGTAATCCATCGGCGATTACCTTCGCAGGAATTCCAAATTCTGCAGCATCAGGATAGAACAGTCCAATTAAAGTGCTGATATCAGGAGCAGGGGTATCTGAACTCACTTAAACCAAATCCTTTAGTTGCCAATAAAGACTGCAGTCGGGATTATTCCGGGCTGTGTGCCTCAATGGTCATTGGAACCAGTTGTTGTATTTTTTCTTCGGGGCGTTCCAGAATGGAATCGATCAGGAAGTACATCAGTCGTCTAAGGTCTTCTGGTTGAATTTCATCTGCAATGGATTCAGCTCGGGCCTGATGTTTATCAACTAGCTTTAATGCCATTTCAAATACCCGAGCACTTTCATACAGATGTTTGACCCTTTCAATTCGAACTACCGGATCGGCACCATGATCTTCACGGCAAAGGTCTAGTAATTCAGCTTGGTCGTCTTCGGAGAGAGCTTCAAGTGCGAGAGCATGGAGAACTGTTGGTCGGCCGCCCAAAACATCTCCCCCGGCGGCCATTTTATTGAAATCATCACCCTGCCAGTCCAACAGGTCATTGAGAATTTGGAAAGCGACTCCCAGATTGCGTGCAAACTGTTTCACCGGTTCGCGGTATTCACCAATGGGCTGAGCCAGGCGGATGCCGGAAAGCATCGCTGCTTCAAAAGCAGGAGAAGTTTTGAGAGCGTATACCTTGAGTGCGTCAATAGGCTTAAGTTGTTTATCGAGAGCATCCCGCCATAACAACTCAGCTCCCTGTCCTTCAGAAAGTTTAGTGTGAGCTTCGGCTAATACATCCAAAATATCCGTGGTAACATCGGCACCGAGCGTGGCGGCTTCTGTACTGACAAAACGGTAACCCATGCCAATCATGTAGTCACCAATATTGATCGCCGTTGGAATACCATAGCGGTTGTGTACGGTCTCCTCGCCGTAACGAAACGGATCATCGTCTTCGATATCGTCGTGGACAAGAGAAGCCTTATGAAAGGTTTCGATGGACATGGCACAGCGTTTAACGGAGTCCGACCAGTACTCGATCGTTTTTGCCCCGTCACGTAACGTAGCGTGACCGCCAGTAAGGGCATCGTAGGTGGCGAGAGTGATAAACGGACGAGAGTGTTTCCCGCCTTTACTGAGGAAGTCATAAGCGACAGCTTCAGTCAACGCCACGGGGTCAATCGTCCCAAGTCCGTCACCGTCAACTTCACTAAGCCTTGGGCCCCCCCGCATCCTAGGAATAATACGTTCCAGTTCGTCGGCACCGAATAACTCAGTCGAAGCCCGCATCAAATGGAGGTATGTCCGCGTCTGAGGTGCAGAGTCATCGTATTCGATCTGGATCATCTCATTGACCCAGTCTTCGTCGACTGCAGTATTGCGGCAGTCATCTGACAGTAGCGGTACTGCCATACAGGGGATGCCGGCCAGCAAAATCTTATCAATGGCTTTTTCAAGCACATTCAGGCAGGCAACACCTACAATGGCATCGACATATCCGGAGACAATGATTTTATGAACAATCGGTGAACCTTCCGCTACCAGAACACGGTACCCCATGTCTTCGGCCATCCCTCGGAAATCCGCGATGCTGCAGGCACCACATGTTTTGCAATCGAGGCCGAACTGATCATAGTCGGCCGGGCAGCCTTCCGCATGTTTAAGGCAATGGGGTAGCAGGAACAGCCGACGATTAGGTGGGACAGCGGCCACTTGCTCCCGCCAGAATTCAGAAGCGAACATTACCATGGTCCAACCGAGATATCCTTCTGGCAGATCCATTTCATCAAGGATCTTACGCACTTCGACTTCCATCTCATCTTTCGTCATTGGACGCGATTTATCGAAGCTGTCGCAGATTGTCCGGCATTTTTGGCGAACCGTTTCGCGCACGTCCTTTAAATCAGGAACTAACTTCAGATGTGAAGTCTTCCTTCGTTTGGACTTGCGTTTGGGTTGGGCGCTGGTTGCTGAGGCATTAACGGGTCCATCAGCAGATGATGCAGTTGCCAAGTTAATGCTTTCCTTTATTGGATGTCGGTTGCTGAGATTGGATTGGCTGCCGAATTGTTGGCACGACTCAAGGCGGTACCCAATGCAGAAACCGTAAAAATTAGTGGATATAACCTTTCATGATACCACAGCTTCGCGAAGTAGAAACCAATTGGCGAGCAATCCACATATCTGCCAGTTTCCACTCGATCTATTAACCACGCAAGTCCCTTCTCGACGGCTTCTGCCTGGTGTGTAGGATCTGGACTATGCATTAATGTTTCCAACGCCAATGCCGTTTCCTCGACACTACTGCCATCTCGCTTATTAAGTATCTTTCCGTTAGCTAATCGCTGATGAGCGACTCCGCTTCCCCAGCCTCCGTCATCATTTTGGTTCGTTACCAGCCATTGAAATCCACGATTCGCAGCCCGGGCGGAGCTGTGGCCCCACATGATATAGGCCAAGAGCACTTTTGATGTGCCATATACGGGATTCTCTTCCTGTGGGTGATCCTGATTGCCAAACCACAACGGATACCAACTGCCGTCAGCATTTTGTTGTTCATCGAGATACTGAAAGCCCTGTTGAACAACTCGCTCGAAACCCGTCGAATCGTCAGCAAAAACACCTTTGTCGGAAACTAATTCCTTTTCCCACGCTTTAAGGGCGCGTAGTACATGAGCCGAGAGATCTGCGCCGCTACGGTCGAAGGGCAGCTTCCCCCAACCGCGACAAAATGTTGGCCAACCGCGATCCCTATTCTGCAAATTGATCATCCACCGAATTCCATTCATGGCGGCATCACGAATTCGTGGCAAATCCTGTGGTTCAAAAGAGGGGGACTGCCTAATGGAATCAAGTGCAAGGATTGCAGACGGAGTGTCATCACAGTCTGGAACTGCTCCCGTCAAATCACTCCATCCCCAGCCGCCGGGGTCGGCACCGGTGAACGGGTGGCGGGTGATATTTTGACAGCTTAACAGCCAATCGGTCACTCCCAAATCCGCTGTGTCAGTTTGATGCTGATGTAAAGCGTTTACAGCCAGTGAGGTATTCCATGTCGCCAGATTCGTATCGATGGGCCAGCTTCCATCGGAACGAACGGTTTCCACTAAGAACCGGACAGCGTTTTTGGAAACCGGATGCTTTGCTCGCCCGGTGGAGATCAGGCTCATCGCGACAAAAGACGTGAGTGGGATGGCTTCCAGATAGCCACCACTGGCCGGCTGCATTTGCTCGAGCACGCGGAGGCTTCGGTTGACCGTCAGTGAACGAATGATGCGACTAATTGGATTCCAGGGTTTTTGATGAAAAAACTTTGCCTGCCCTATGCCTACGAGTGCGGGAATCGCATAGCTGACAACCGGTAACTGCAGGAACCGATAGAAAGACTGAGGGAAACAAGCCAGTTCAAACGGGAGTGAGGCGACTGCCGACCAGGATACGAGGCCTGCTAGTGCTGCGTTGGTTAAAATCGGGACGGCAAATGTTTTGTCCTTACCATATCTAGCTTTCAATCCATCGACCCATCCTTGTTTGTCGACATATGCAGTTGCCGTTTCTATCGCCTCGACATATTCGTTTTCCTTACCCGCTAACTTGATCGCTGCGATTGATAGAATGGTTGTGGCGATATTCGAGTAACTTAATACCGTGTCGCCCCAGCCACCGTCTTCATTTTGGTTGCTGACAAGCCAATTGCAACCGTTGGCGATAATAGGCAAAAGCTCGTCGCGTTTGGGAAGGCCTTCATTGTGTTTTGGGTAGTGTTTGTAAAGAAGGCCCAGTGTACTGATGGCCGTTGCGGTGGAAAGTGCCGAGGTGGCAAGTTCACCTTCCCAGAAAAGCCGAGAATTTCGTTCGTCCAGAAGTCGCCGCCTGGCCGCCGATGCGGCAGTTTTTAATTTGTCCGACACACCATTATCCTGGCAACCGGAGTGCGATTCGGGAAAAGCATTTGTTTCCATTTATTGTTAGATGTAATTAAAGTACTCGTCAACTTGCGGCGTCGATGCAAATTCCTGCAATTCAGGAATCGCCTGCAAATCCATCTCGATGCCTAAGTCGTGTAGTTTCTTTAATCCTTCAAGGATGGCATTGTTGTCTTTTTCAACGAACGCGATATCGAGCATTGTGTAGTAAGAATCCGGTAGGTTTGGGTCTTGTTCGATGGCCGCATTCAAAAATTGCTTTGCCTGTGGTAGCTCTTCCATGAGATAACATGTGTCTGCTTTTAATACGAGGAGATAAGCATCACCACCTACGAAAGTATTTAGAGCATCTATAGTAGATAATGTCTCATTCAGGTCCCCATTTAGAACATGATAGTCGATCATCAGCAACGGTAAGGCCTTATCATTGGGATGAAATTTTTTAAAGTCAGCCAAGGCGTTTATATAAGGTTCAGCATTGAGAACGTTGCCTAAATCGTCATAGCTCATCATCATTGCGGTAGCCTGGATACGATTCATAAGCATATTCTTATCTTGCTTCAGATTTGCCGGCAATTGTTCATAAAGGCTAAGAACACGTTGATGGTTTCCACTTTGGACGGCCTCACTGGAGGCAATCATTTGGTTAATATCACTGACATTGGAACCGCCAAGTAAACGTGAAATCGCCGACTGATCAATTTCCTGAGCCAGGGGTAAAAAGGCTCGCCGAAACGTTTGTGAAATTCGTTCGCCAGTGGTGTAGTCGAATAGATCGACGACTTTGACCTGCCCGCTCACTTTGGCCAGCAAAAGTTCGTGATAGTTTATTCCACTTTCATCACCACCAAGCTGAAATCGAAATAGTGCCGTTCGATAGCCGTCGATTTCACGAAAGCGGAGGAAGCGGTAGTCTCCGCCATCGGATAATGCCAAGTCAATTTCGTCAGTCATGTTAGCCGGGAATACGCCGCTGACGCCTGTTTTGAAGCCGGTCTTCGCTTCATTCATCTGTGCTGCGGAACTTTCTGACGTATAGGGACTGAGGGCGATATCACATACCGAATTAACATCGATTAGATCCTGGATGGGTTGCGAGTTTCCATTGTCTAATGCCCGGTTGATCCTATCCACAACCGTCTGTGCTTCGTTCTCGCTAATCATGGAAACCTGGGAGACACCAACAGGAATAGTGTTGTCGCTTGTCGACACTCCATTCGTCAGTTTACTGCTATTGTTTTTCGCAGTGAATTTATTGCTACTGTCCTGATTGAGAAGAAAGACGGTCAAACCAACACCAATGATGAGAATCGACACTGCACAAATGCCAATCATCATGTTTTTGCTGGACTTATTGTTGCTGCGTCGTTGAATCGGTTCGCTAGTTGGTTGTCTTTCGAACGTTCTACCCGAGTCTCCCGTATTAATCTGAAAAGGACTGGCAGGCGGAGTAGGGGCGGTAGTTAATGTTGCCGGCTGGGCAATAGCCTGTGCGACAGGTCCATCCGGTGATGCTGTTGGAGTTACAGTGGGAGGTACTGGAGCGGCAGGCGGAGTTGCCGGCATCTGTTGGCTTGGTGAGCTAGGTGATAGGGGAGATAGGGTCGGTGTCGCGGTAGGAAGGCCAGCCGCCGGTATCACTAACGGTTGTTTGCATTTGGGACATGCGGCGCGACGACCGGCGAATTGTTCAGGAACTTGGAATGTTGCGCCACATTGGCAAGATACTTGAATCACCACGGTTTACTCAGGTTTTTGAGGATTTTCAGTTCTAGTATCTATCCACTGATCTGCCTGAAAGTGCTTTGAGTAGGCTCCGTAATCATTGAACCAGAATTTCTTTGCAAGGCGGTAGGCAATATTTTTTTCAGGGATTTCATTTCCTGGATTGTATTGAGAAGGTCTGATGTCCATTTCATCTAATTCTTTGACGGCTTCACCACGAATTGTAGTGTCTTTTGCGTTATGCTTTTCCGCCAGTTCCTTAAGTAAGTCTGGCCGTTCAAGGATGATACAGCCTCGCGTACTTTCGGCGGCTACTTTTCGGAAATCGGTGAGGAATTCAGATTCGTTGAAAACTTCTTTCAAAGGCCGATCATCGTAGATCGATTCTTTAGAGAACTGAATGATTGGGCAGGGCTCAATATCCCCCCATGGACTAATATGATGAGTAAAGCCTGTAGCAGCAGGGCAGAGGGCATTTCCGTCACCATCATGATAGGCATCAATCATCACAATAGGTTTTTTCGCTCGTGTTTCCACGACGAATTTTCGAACGTTGTATTGTTGTTCCGGAGTTAAAGCGAGCTCCGGACAGGCATCTGGTCCGACAGGTCTGTAGATATGGAACCATCCATACATGACGCCTAATTCAATCAGGCGGTCAATCCAGTCGTCATTCACTAGATCTTCGTAATTCGTCTGACAAACACTGGTACAAACACCGGTTAACAAGCCGGCGTCCAAACAATTGTGCAAGCCTTCCATGGTGTCGTTTAACACTTGTAGCTTGCCTCTTCGTTCGTTAGAAACGATCTCAGTACCTTCCACGCTAATGAGCGGAGTGGCATTTCCTAAGCGATTCAGTTCTTTGGCAACTTCCGGTGTGATAAAGTGACCATTGGTGAAAATTTGAAAATACACATCGCGATTGTCTTCTAGAATCTGCAGGATTTCTTTATGAAGAAATGGTTCTCCACCCAGCAAACCAAAGAAGGAGTTTCCCATTTCCTTTGCCTGCCCAATAATGTCGTTCATTTTGTCGACATCGATTTTTTCCTGCTTAGCCGCAACATCGACCCAACATCCCTGACAACGCAAGTTACAGCTGTTGATGATGGAGATATAGAGGAATGGCGGGAAAAAATCTCCTCGCTTCAATCGCTTTTTATGCTTTTGAACGGCGCGAATACCTTTGAAGCCAGCCTTGTAGGCCAGATTCCATAAGAGCCGCTTGTTCGTGTTGAACAACAAGCGTTTTGCCATACGAAGATACATTATCGACGGTTGCCCTGACATTAGTCTAAGGATAAATGTGTACTTAAGATTTCAGTATAACTTGACTCTGGTCGCTTGGCACCTGTTGTTCTCGCAGTTAGTAAAACCAATGGCATCGTACCACCACATCGGATTAACTCTCCTTAGTTTCGGTCTTTGCAAGTTGAAATGGGCGTGATAGGTTAAAAGATTCATAATCCAGACTTTCCCAAGGCTGTAGAGCTGTTGGAATTTAATTGGTAATTCACTACGGAAAAGATAATGGCTAAACCAAACCACAAAATCAAAAAAGCGAATCATGGTCGACGACCAGCCAGCTCAAAGGCTCGTAAAGCAAAACGAAAACACATCAAGACCTAAGAATTTGGCAATAGGAACTGATAAAGTCTTTGATATTAGTGCTCGCAGGTAATGATGATCTGCCTCAGCATCTAAAGGACCAACAAGTTGGCAGAAAAAGAACTACTCTTCGATCTCGATTCGATTGATCTTAATCATTCAATCGCAGACCTCGACGAAATCCGATCGTATAATCCCCAGCGTTTTGAAATGGAACAGTTATCCGGGATTTTGCATGAGGATTTAGAAGAGGGTGTCGCAGTCGCCTACAAAGATATCACAGACGATGACTTCTGGACTCGGGGTCACATGCCCAATATGCCGTTGATGCCCGGTGTCATTATGTTGGAAGCCTGTGCTCAGGCCTGCAGTTTCTTTTGCCAGAAAAATGACATGCTTGGCGCTGATATGCTTGGCTTTGGTGGACTGGATGAAGTTCGCTTTCGTGATCCGGTGACTCCTGGAGACCGTTTAATTATCATCTGCCGACTAATCAAAGCACGTAGAAACCGCATGGTGGTTTGTAAATTTCAAGGCGTGGTGAATGGGAGTCTGGCAGTGGAAGGAATTCTTCGAGGCATCCCGATTCCCACCGAACAGCTACAAGCTGTTCTTAACTCTAAATAACGTTGCTTCGAGAAGGCTCGGTGAATACTCATGGGTCGTCGCGCATTACCTAAACTCAATCCCAATCTGGAATATTCCGATTATTACGGCGAGATTGAAAGCCTTTCCGATGACTGGGATATCACTTCGATTTTCGACTCAACTCATCCTTTGGAAGTCGAACTCGGAAGTGGCAAAGGGCTTTTTTTAACCACTGCATCCGGCTTATATCCTGATCGAAACTTTGTGGGTGTCGAGATTCGCAAAAAGTACGCCAATTACTGTGCGGCAAAACTCTCAGAGGCTGGTCGCCATAATGCGTTTATGTTTCAGGGTGACGGGTTACTGTTTTTCCACAAATATTTAAAGGACAGTTCCGTTGACGATGTTCATGTTTATTTTCCGGATCCCTGGTGGAAGTCAAAGCATCGGAAACGCCGGGTGCTCAATGAACCTTTTATGCATGATGTGATAAGAGTATTGAAAGATGGCGGGCGATTTCATTTTTGGACGGATGTTCAGGAGTACTTTCAGTCCACACTGGCATTACTGGAAGAATTCCCTTCGCTTAGCGGGCCATTAGACGTGGAGGCAAAGCCGGCAGAGCATGATATGGATTATCGAACTCATTACGAGAGACGAACAAGACGCTATGACCGCCCGGTTTATCGTAGTTTGTATACGCTGGTGCGATAGTGACAACTGGCTGCATACGACAAGCCGGTTGGCTCGAATCAGTAAGCGCGGGCGTCTTTCTTTTCCATGAAGTTGATAAACGACCGATTGGCAACACGGTTTCCACCGGGTGTTGGGTAATCACCGGTAAAGTACCAGTCTCCCGTATGGTTAGGGCATGCCTTATGTAGCCCTTCTATCGTCTGATAAATGATCTCGACCTCTGCATTCATATCCGGAGGCGTGAGAATCTCGGCAATACGCTTCGAAATCTCTTCGGGTGTGAATGGATCAAACAGACGGGTGACATGATTGACAACCAGAGCGTTTGGTTTGTTTTCCTCTTCTAGACACGCCTGATAGATATCATCCAGAAGCTGGGTATCACCGCGGTCATTAATGAGTTCAACTGCAGCTTCAAAGGCAACAAAGTCGGCCATCTTGGACATATCAATTCCGTAGCAGTCCGGAAAACGGATTTGCGGAGACGACGAAACGATGATGACTTTTTTCATTCCCAGTCGATCTAGAATTCGCAGGATACTCGTCCGTAGTGTCGTTCCGCGTACGATGGAATCGTCAAGGACAACCAGAGTATCTTCCGGGCCGACGATACCGTATGTCGTGTCATAGACTTTGGCGACCAAATCTTCACGATCTGCATCAGCAGTGATAAAAGTTCTCAATTTGGCATCTTTGGTCATCAGTTTTTCTATCCTGGGCTGGACGGTCAACTGATGATTTATCTCTTGTTCATCTGCTCCCTCTGAAATGAATCTGGCCACCTTTTCTGTTTGAAACTTTCTGATGCCTTCGACCATTCCGTAGAAAGCAGTTTCCGCCGTATTCGGAATATAGGAAAATACGGTATGTTCCAGATCATAATTCACTTTACTAAGGACGCTTTCAACCAGCGAACTTCCCAGCTCTTTACGTTCCTGATAAATATCTCTGTCTGTACCGCGTGAGAAATAGATGCGTTCGAACGAACAGGACTTTTGAGGCAGTGGTTCATTGATGCACTCGCTGGAAATTGTACCGTCATAACGGACGACCAGGGCATGTCCGGGTTGCACTTCCTGCACCGTTTCGATAGGGACGTTGAGGGCTGTTTGCAATTGAGGTCGTTCAGAAGCAATGGCGACAATCTCATCGTCTTTGTAATAGAAGACTGGTCGAATGCCTGCCGGATCCCTTAGCACGAACATATCACCGTGACCAATCATTCCAGCCATCACATATCCCCCATCAAAGGCTTTTGTGGCCTTCCTTAGAACCATGGGGATGTCCAGGTCTTCGATGATGTGTTTTGTGATATCTTTTCGATTCGCTTTTTGTTTGTTGTATTTTCGAAAGATTGCGTCGTTGGCTTCATCCAGAAAGTGGCCAATCTTCTCCAGCACAATAACGGTATCCGTACGGTTGCGGGGATGTTGGCCGAGGTCGACCAGCATTTCGAATAGCTCGGAATTATTGGTGAGGTTGAAATTTCCAGCCATTACCAAATTGCGGGTCATCCAGTTGTTTTGTCGAAGGAACGGATGACAAAATGTTTCTCCGGAACCTCCAAAGGTTCCATATCGCAAATGCCCCAAGAGTAGCTCACCGGCAAATAGAGCATTTTCCTTCACCCATTGCCCGTTTTGATAGGCTTGAGGATCAGTGTCACGTGCTTCGACAAATGAGCGAGCCAGACGATTGGAAACTTCCATGATCGGATTTTTCCCGGCACTTCGTGTGCGAAAGATATAAGGATCGCCCGGAGGCATATCCAGTTTAATGACGGCAGCGCCGGCACCATCCTGACCACGGTTGTGTTGTTTTTCCATCAACAGCGTAAGCTTGTTGATGCCATACATGGGAGTACCATACTTCTCGATATAGAAATCCAGAGGCTTTAAGAGTCGTATTGCAGCAATGCCGCATTCATGGCCGATCCAATCGCTCATAACATACCGTCCTCGGGTTATGTTTGTGTGTTAGATAAGAGAAATCTCATTCTAGATAGAGGCGAATGAAACCTCAAGCAAGCTAATGCTTATATTCGTGTTTCAGTAGTTCTGCGGCGGCGGAATCCAGATAAAAGGTGACATTGGGGTGTTGTTGCAAGGCACTGGCTGTGCATTCACTACTCAATGGCCCTTCAATCGCATCGCGTACAGCCTGAGCTTTGTTTTGACCGGTAGCCAAAAGGATAATTTCTTTGGCCTCCAGTATGGTGGCAACTCCCATCGTGATGGCTCGCCTTGGCACATCAGCTTTTGAATCAAAGAATCGGGCGTTGTCATCGATGGTTTGATGATCGAGTTCCGTGATATGAGTGCGACTGCCCAGCGCGGTTCCGGGTTCGTTAAAAGCAATATGCCCATCGGATCCGATTCCAAGGATCTGGAGATCAATACCTCCGGCTTCCGCAATTTGATCTTCGTACCACTGACAATAGGCTCCGTAATCTTCTTCCGTGCCAGAAGGTATAAACACTCGTTGCCCCTGAATGTTTACATGATTCAATAACTGCTGATGCATGAAATAGTAGTAACTTTGTGGATGATCGCGATGTAATCCGATGTATTCATCCAGGTTAAAACTAGTGACACTTTCAAAGCTAATTTCACCCGACTGATAGCTTGTAATCAAATTCTGATACACGCCAATCGGGGTGCTACCGGTTGCCAAACCAAGTACAGCCCGGGGATTTGCGGTCACGCATTGAATGAACACTTGCGCAGCCATCGAACTCATTTGCTGATAGTCATCACTGATAATTATGTTCATCTAAGGCGTTTCCAAGAGGTTATATTTGTTACAAGCTTTACAACAGGAGTAATCAGAACCTCATCTGCCGAAAGAATCAAACAAGATAACTACACCCTACCATAGCGTTACTGCAAGCATAGCCTAGAATTAAAGATGACTTGGTTTATCGCATCTCGCGGGTAATACTCCAGCATGTCTTTGTGAGTATTCGCCGTCTGGAAATCTCCTTTTTTCAAATGTAATACTGATGGTTCAATCCACCTTAACTGAAACAAATGACAACGGTTTTTTGGTCCCTCACACGAAGCTGCCAGTAACGATGTATAGTACGCCGGGTGATACAAACCGAGCGGTTGCCGGTCGTATTGCTAGTGTCATACGTCGGGCAGAGCAGCAGGGAAGTTCGGCTGTTTTACTACTTTCTCCCGGCTCAACTCCTCAGGGGGTATATCGCGAACTGGTACGACTGCACGAAGAGGAAGGCCTTGATTTTTCTAATGTCATCGTCTTTGTTTCGCTGGAGTTTTACGGACTTTCCAAAGAGCGTCCTCAAAGTATTCATGCATCTCTGCATGCCAACCTGTTTGATCAGATCAACATTCCCGCAGATCAGATTCATATTCCTGACAGTCAAATCGAGCTGAGTAAGATGGCTGCCTATTGCAGTCAGTTTGACCAGTTGATACAGGATGTTGGAGGCATTGACTTTGCTTTGCTTGGGTTTGGATCGAACGGGCATATCGCCGGCAACGAGCCATTTTCAGAATCGAATAGTCGTACTCACATGTGTGTGCTGGATCCGGTAACCCGGATTTGTTTGGCAAGCGAATTTTTTGGCGAAGATAATGTTCCGACTCAGGCAATTACGATGGGGCTGGGTACGATCATGGAGTCGCGTGAAGTGGCTGTCATGGCCCTGGGTGAACATAAAGCTCGAGTTGTGTCTGCATTGGCCGAAGGTCCGGTAACCAATAAAGTTCCTGTCAGCCTGTTTCAGGATCATGGCAATACCAACGTTTATCTCGATTCAGCATCCGCCGGCGGTTTAGAAGTGATTGCGACACCCTGGACTTTGGGAGCGGTCGATTGGAATGAAACGATGGTGATACGAGCTATGGTGTGGTTATCAGAGCAAACGAAGAAACCGTTACTGAAACTGGATGATGATGATTTTCGTAATCACAATTTACATCAACTGCTGAGACACCATGGACCGTCACATATGCTTGCTCGTCGAGTGTTCAATTTGGTTCAGGGGACGATTTGTGATGAGGTATTGGAAAACCCCAGCCAAACCGTCATTTGCTTTAGCCCTCATCCGGATGATGACGTGATCAGTATGGGGGGTACCTTGATTCGACTCAATGAAGAAGGCCATCAGACACATATTGCCTATATGACCAGTGGCAATATCGCAGTCTTTGACGATGATGCTCAGCGAATTGCAGATCTTGTCACTGAATATAATCATTTGTTTGGAATCGAAAATGAGAAGTCAATCGAAGTCGAGCGTCGAGTTGCAGACGATCTAAAGAATAAAAAGGCAGGTCATCCGGATAGTGATGCAGTTCTGAAGATAAAAGGACTGATTCGTTGGAGTGAAGCCAAAGCAGGTGCCATTGTGGCTGGCTGTAAGGAAGAGCACCTTCATTTCTTAGATTTGCCTTTCTACCGGACGGGTACGGTGAAAAAGAACCCGGTCGGAGATGCAGATGTATCGATCATTGCATCGTTACTGGAATCTGTACAACCTGATGTTATTTTTGTGGCGGGTGATCTGTCGGATCCGCATGGAACACATCGTGTCTGCGCTGAGGCGATTTTCTGTGCCATCGAAGTTCTGAAGCAGAGACAAAGCAAGATTCCGGATGTATTGCTGTATCGTGGAGCCTGGCATGAATATGCAATTCATGAAATTGATCTCAGTGTTCCACTCAGCCCCGGACATACTCAAACTAAACGTAAGGCAATATTCAAGCACGAAAGCCAAAAGGATGAAGCCTTATTTCCGGGTTCTGATCCTCGGGAATTCTGGGAACGAGCAGAAGATCGGAATAAGGCTACGGCCAAACAGTTCAATGATTTGGGATTACCGGAGTTCCCGGCTCTCGAAGCATTCCAGCGGTGGAATGGTCAAAAACTGTAAATAAATGGGCTGGATTAATTCAATGAGTGACCTATTGCGTCAGGAAGTGACCGCCACGGCAGAAAAAATTGTCGTCAAGGTAGGTACGCGCGTACTCACTGATCCACAGGGGAAATTAGATCTGGAGCGAATAGGCTCGTTGGCCCAGCAGTTAACTTCAATAGCTGAAAGTGGTCGTCAGGTTGTTTTGGTCAGTAGTGGTGCCGTTGGTGCGGGTATGAACCGTCTGGGCATGAATTCCAGACCTGCCGACGTTGCAACGTTACAGGCAATCGCTGCAGTCGGGCAAACTGACCTGATGCAAACTTATCAACGATTGTTTAATGAGCATGGTCGTATCGCTGCACAGGTATTACTGACAGCGAATGAATTGGATGATCGTGTTAGCTATCTCAATGTTCGTAATACACTGTTGGAATTGTTGGAACTCAATGTCATTCCAGTCGTCAATGAAAATGATACGGTGAGTGTGGACGAACTTCAGACAACCTTTGGTGATAATGATCAACTGGCCGGACTGGTAACCAATTTACTCGGTGCGCAGTTGTTAATCATATTATCCGATGTGGATGGCCTCTATACAGGTTGTCCGGATGCTGAGGACTCAGAGCTTGTTTCAACAGTGACTTCTCTCAATTCGACGATCGCCGGATATGTACAGGAATCGTCGGGTGGTCTTGGGACTGGCGGCATGGGCTCAAAACTTAACGCTGTCCGTATGGTAACCTCGGCGGGTGAAAATGCCGTCATTGCCAATGGTCGTGAGCAGAATGTTCTTACACGGGTGCTTGCTGGTGAAACCGTGGGGACTTTGTTTGTTGCTGAAGGTAAGACTATTTCGCCCTGGAAACGGTGGTTACGATATTCGGCCCAAACTCAGGGAACGATTACACTTGATGACGGAGCCTGTGCGGCGATTCAAAAAGGAGGCAGTAGTCTTCTTGCGATTGGGATTGCCGGCCTGAAGGGGCATTTTAATAAAGGTGACGTTGTTCAGTTATGCGACATCAGTGGGCAACAACTGGCTCGCGGACTCAGTAATTACAACTCCGATGAATTGCACAAGATCCGCGGACACCGAAGTGAAGAGTTTCAAAATATCTTAGGTCAATGCCCGTATGATGAGGTTATCCATCGAGATAATCTGGCGTTACTTCACTAAACTTCTGTAACCGCCTAGGGTTGCTTTGCACGCTTTAGTAAAGCTCGAAACTGATTTTCCCAGTTTCCAAATCCACTAGTGACTTCCAAATAACGAATTTGTTTTACAGCGTCCTCTATTCTGTCATTCTGCAGATACAAAGAGGCGATACTGATTTTAGCCTGATACCAGCGGTCACTTTTGGGTGGGTTGCCCTGTAAAACACGACGCCATTGCACCAACGCTTCTTCAAACTTGTCTTCGCTTTGAGTTAGAGCCTGTGCGTATCTGAGCTGAATCAGACCATGGCGAGGATTCTTAAAAGCGAGTGTTTTGTAGTGCTCAATACTTTGAGTTAGTTTGCCGGATTGCATATAAGCTTCTGCTTCAAGCATATCCCACTCAGTTCGAAATTCAGGTTTAACGCCGACGAGTTTGGGTGACATTTGTTGAAACAATTCAATCTGAACATTTGCAATGGCAACTCGAATGGGAGCAGGAGCACTGGTGGCCGCCGCTTGCAGTTGTTTAAGCATTTGTAACCATTGGCTCGGTTTGTTAGCTCCTAACTGATCAATGTGTTGACGAGCTTCTTCGTCTTTTCCCTGTGCGGCGAGAGAGACGATTCGTAGAGAACTGGCAACAGCCAACCAGTCTTCATCCGACGTGCCGGTACTTGCAGACGCCAAGAGCGTTTCCACCTCGGCGTAGCGGTCATCGGCGTGAGTGACCAGTATCCCGGCTAGTGTCGTCGCGGCATATCGCTGAACGCTGCTCCACTGCTGCGGTAGATTTCCATCACTATCAAAAATCAAGCCGCGGAGATGCTGAACAAAGGCATCTGCATCCTCGAGTTGGTTTTCACTTGTCGCTAGCTTCAGTTTGGCAGCCCAACAGATTTCCAGATTTTGAAGTACGGTCACATAATCGGGATAGGCCGGATTCACGGCCATATAACTTTTAATGGCAGAATCAAAGCTCCGCCGGCGCTGTTGCAGTGTTCCCAGCCAAATTGCAGACTGATTGACGGTCGAACCCGCTTCAAAATAAGTCAGGTGTTCGATTAACAGAGTTTCGAGCTCTTCCCTCCGTGAAGGGTCATCATTCAAAATTTCTATGACCGCCCGGATTCCCAGCATGTGAACTGCTGCGGCCTGAGGATGATTACGGTGCTGCACTCCGGTGGTTGTCAGCCGTTCGATATAGGCTTCTGTGTTGTTGCGTTTTTGTTCGATTAGAGCGGCTTTATAGAGAACGTTAAAAGCCAGATCATGATTGCCGGCATTCTTGGCTGCTTCTGCTGTTGCGTCATAAGCCTCAATCGCTTCGTTAAGTTTATCTTTGCGATATAAATCATCGGCAGTACGTTCAAGCACGACAAGATTGGTGCTGTCGCCATTCATACCTGCGTGTTTCAACAATTGCAATTCGGCAACTCGACCCCAGTATGGACCATGAGTCTCTTCGATATGTTTCACGGTAAGCACAGCCTGCTGCTGGTAGTTTTCAGCGCTACCCTCGTTTTCTTCTTTAGCGGCTTTATCCCAGAAATAGATAAAGGCGTCCAAAAATGCCAGATCGAATTCCGGTACTAAAACACGGCCAGATTCCCGGGGTTTGTTGAGTAATGCCAGCGTGGTTTCCAGATCCCGTTTTGCCAACGCTAGCCGAACTGATTCAGCCCGAAGTTTTAGAATGTCGCGGGCTGGGATTGCCAGTTTGGCAAGTTTGTCAATTCCGGCCTGAGAATCTTCGAATTGTCTTAATTCCCGATGACAGGCGATGAGTGCTAAATGGATAGCGATTACAAGTGGGTCTTCGTCGGCCAGTTGTGTCAAAGGTTTTTGTAGTGCTGTCACTGCGCGTTGTAGTGCGGCGATCTGGTCGTTAGTCCCTTCAGCGTACGTGTTTGCCTGATTTCGATAAGTTCGAGCAAGATGATACTGCAGGTTTTGCTGTAGTGATAATAACTCGGATTGAGATGGGGCGTCATCGGTAGCTTTTCCGTCGACCAGAGGAAGAAATTCCTTGATTTCGTTATCCAGATTACTGAGCGCTTTAGCCGCTAATCGCAGTTGTTCCCTTGATCTCTCGCGCTGCTCAGCCGCAGTTTTAGAGATCGTGGATTCAAGCCGCAGTAACTCGCCATTTGCAGTCAATGCAAGTGCTGCCTGTAACTTTACCGGTAAGATGAAAGGATCATCAGGAGATTGGGCAACGTACTTGTCCGCATATCGCTGAGTGTTTCGCCAGTATTTATCACGTTCATCTGCTGGCTGGCGGAGGGCTTGCTGCGAGACGGAATTGATGAGGTGAACCGTCCATTCCATTTTGACTCTGGCAGAACTATTAGGATCTTTGATTCTTTTCTGACATTGATATTCGATCAGCGAAAATAGCCCACGTTGCTGCAATCCTTCCAGTAGCAACGTATCATCCTGTGGGTCCGCCGACACGGAGTGGCTGGAGAACAGGAGTAACAGGATGGTGAAAATCAGAGGTTTCATTCTGCGATCGCGAATTGGATTTGCGAGAAGCCTGCCAACCGCGTGGCATCGTATACATCAATGACGTCGCCAACGGGTACAGATTCATCAGGGTGGAGTATGACAGGAGAGTCCGTTTTTATATCCGCCACGAGTGCCAGTCTGTCGTGCACCTCGGAGAGGCTGGCAGCCGGCTGGCCATTAACAGACCATGCGGGACGATTGTCAAAGAAAGTGATTCGAATAACAATATCCTCGAATTCAACTTCCGGTGGCGGCTCCGCCGGATTAGTTGTTTGGCCAGTTCCCTGTTTCTGACTCAGTGAACTGGGCAAAAGGTACTCAATGGCCTGAAAACTGGCTGTCCATACAAAAAAGACCAGCAGCAGAAATACGACGTCGATCATCGGCGTCATTTTGATTTCCAGTTCCCGGCGAGTGCCGTTAAATATCGATGGTCGTTTCATCGGATTTTATCCTCCGTCAGTCGGGTAGACAGAGAATGAAACGTTCCAGATTCCCATTTTGGCACATGCCAGCATGACCGGTCGTACACGAACAAAAGGGATTTGACGGTCACTACGGATTCGAATCTCTACATTGGAGCCGTTATTGGCAACATGTTCGGCGAGCCGGTCTTCGATCTGTGTTTCAGAAACTCGACGTCCACTGATTAACAGCTGCCCGTTGCGAGTCACGTTGATAACGATTCGGGAGTTAGTGCTTGGCTCTGACTCAAGCCCTGATTCGGCATTGGGGAGGTCGATGTCCATTTGCGATTCCTGCTTTGCCAGATGGCTGGAGACCAGAAAGAAAATAATCAGCAAGAACACGACGTCGATCATCGGCGTCATATTAAAACCAACTTCTTTTGATCTGGCGTAACTTGGAATCTGCATCGAATTGACAATACCGGAATGACTGTAGCTTGGATTAGGATTGCTTCGGAGGGGCAGCGGGCTGTGGCTGTGTCGCCGTTCCACGAGCTCGACGTTTCACAGGAGCAATCGTATGTTGAACCACGTAGGAAGCCTCAGCCACTAAATGATCCACCCGATTTCTAAAAATAGCAAAAGCACCCAACGATGGAATCGCAACGATAAGGCCACCCACGGTGGTTACCAAAGCTTGATATATTCCTTCGGCCAGATCTCCTGCCCCTGCAGCTCCTTGCGTGGTTGCTACCTGCTGAAAGGCAAAAATCATCCCTGTGACGGTGCCTAACAGACCAACCATCGGAGCGATATTCCCAATGACTGAGAGATACTCAATTTTTCGAAAGAGTCTTGCTGACTGCTCAGCCATCGCATCCTCCATAGCCTTTTCGATCGCCTCCCAGCCGCCTTCCATCTCACCAAGTCCATGACTGATAACAAAAGTCAGGAAACAGGGATTTTCCCGACACAAGGCATCAGCTTCACGATATTTACCGGCAACCAGCAATTCTCTGAGTTGCACTCCTAAACCCGTGGGCATAATATCTTTTGCGCGTAATGTTAGTAAGTGATCTATCACCAGATAGAGAGCTGTCAAAGACAGGCACAGCAGGAGGATGAGAATGGCGAGCCCGGTAATTCCTCCCGAGAAAATAATGTCAGTAAACCCTTTAGCCTGCACCTTTGATGAAGATCCATCCTGGGCCATAGCGGATACTTGAAACATCAGTCCAAATACCAGACCGGTGATGGCAATAATTGTTAGCCAGTTAAATCGCCTCACGACGAATCTCCTTCCTGCTTAATCGCGTCTCTCGCTTTGATTCGAGATTGTATGTCTGATTCCAGTCGTGCTGCCTGAGTCCCGGCAGTCGTCTCTTTGTAATTCATTTCAAGCTCTTTACATAAGGCAAGTGCTTCATCGTATTGAGCCAAATCCATCAATTCCCGGACTGAGGCGTAGACGGCTTCCGACCCGAGGTGATGTTGGGCCGGATAGAGCACAGGGATTCTCATCCAGGTGAGTACGGCTTCTTCATGCATGTCGAGTCCGCGTTTCATCAACGCGACAACATGCAGTGGTCCCGCTCGCAATTCTTTAGGGAGCTCTGTGATTGCCTGATCCCAAAACCGAACGTCTTCAGATTTAGCCAACGGGGTTTTACTTCGCCAAAGTTGTGCTGAGGCAAGTAACGCAATGGACTTATCAGAATGTTGCTCGAGTTGCTTAAACAGGACAATGGCATCATCGTTATAGGGTGATGAGAATAGCCAGCTTGCGCCGACTAACTGTTTCAGAGGATTATCTGCTTTCATCAGTTCCCTACCTCGGTGTAAGAGTTCACCGGAAGAAGTAAGAGGATGCCATACTATAGGAGCTGCGGTAAGGTAGGGAGTGTTGTTTTGCTGGCCGAGAAGCACCTCGAAGAACTGATTGGACGCTTTGTGCCAGTTGCCCATGTTTTGTTCACATTGAATTATCAAGGCAGTGATTCGATGCTTGACCCAATCACGGGTCTCGTTCGTGTATGCCTGTTTCAAGCTGATCAATGCTCGTTCAAAACGACGCTCAAACATATACCCTTCGGCGGCAATATAATCCGAATTCCATTGACTTGAGATATTAGTGATTAAAGGAGAAGCGACTACCTGCTCTCGTCCAGATACTAATTGCAGCTTCAGTTCGTCATAGGTATAACTCACGATTTTGCCGCGATACGTCTGATTCTTTTTGGTGGTGTTATTAAATACTGTAACCACATCCATCGTTGGTAATTGGGCATGCACTGTCGAGGCGTAAAAGAAGGACACGACCATCAAGGGGAAAAAGCATCGTTCGATAGTAACATGCCGGCCCAAGATCATAGTATTTTTGCTCACGGATTACTGAATTTGAAAACCGAAGGTTAACGTATCGCCCTGAGTTTATTCAAGTCGACATAGTTGTACTGACCGCCATTGAGGTCCGCCAGTCGCATTAAGAAGTTTTTGGAGCCGAGATATCTTCCAACGCCAAACTGAATGCAATTGATTGATGCCCCGACACCGTTATTGCGATTAGTGATGAAAGCTAGTTCTTCGGTTGTTAATTGGGGTTCATCGGCATCCGTAAGGAAGAAAATAACATCAGGCTTCATGTTGAGTGCAATTTTGAGGGCAGCAATATGATTGGTTTGCCCCGATGGTTTTATACTCTCAACAAAATCAACGGCCTGTTTTCGGTTGATTGAGTTACCGTACAGGAGTTTGGGCGGTGAAGGATGGAATGGATTAAAGACCGATGGATATTCGTTGTAGAAGATAATTTGAAACTGATGGTTCTCTTTTAGATCCTTGAGACTAGCGAGCAGTTGTTGTTGTGCCGCATGAATAGGGCGACCCTGATAGCCTGACATCGAGGCGGAACGGTCGAATACATAGATGAATCGAGAGCCTTTCCCTTTGACGCCAAAGACACCAGTTTCAACACGGCCGAAATCACCACCGGTCGATGTTTTATTATTGGTCAATTCGTCAAGCGTTGGTAATGCACTCTCACTACTACCATTGGTTTCGATCACCGGCTGTGCATTTTCATCTGGCAGCCCTCCGGGTAACTCGAGATCGGAATAAATATTCTCTTGTGTATTTTGTTCGACTAATTGACTGACAGTGTTTGCTGCCTGAGATGCATTTTGTGAAATAGTTTCACTAGGGTTTTGGTGATAGGTTGGGCTCTCAGAAGAATTGTTAACCAACACAATTCCACCCTGAGCTGTTTCCTCTTCGGCAGCTCCGTTAAAAAAAGTTGTCTTCCAGGTGTAAATTAGTAACAGGAAAACCAGACAGTGAATTCCTGCGGAAATAAAAACAGCCGAGTTACTTCCATTCTCGTAATAAAACATCTCGTCCGAGTCACTTAGATCCGCAAGTATTTCGCCCTGATTAGTGGGCAATTCGCTTGCTTCCTGATGCCGAGGATGAGGCAGTTGATCATCTAACGGTGGTTCGCCGGAAGTTCCCACGGTATGAATGCCTGAATGAAGGTTATCGAAGAGAGGACTGATTCCATTATAAGGGTGCGATCACAGAATCGTAGGATGAATCAACCAGAGTTTATGAATCTCTCACTAATAGGAATGGGATCTATTAGTTGATCATAGTTGTTCGTTGCAGGACTTTCAGACATGTTGTAACAATGCTAAGTTCGTATTTGTTAATACGTTTTTACCAACTACCCAGAAATTAAAGCCTGTCTAATACCTGTCGATCGGTATGAATCGAACTGTTCAATGACCGTAGACTGGAAGAGGACTTCATTATGCAAATCATTACCCACCCACACCCGACATTGAAGTATAAATCTAAATCTGTCGTCCGTATCAATGCAGAGTTGAAAGCAATTGTGGATGAAATGTTTGAACTAATGTACGAAGCTAAAGGTGTGGGCCTGGCTGCTAATCAAGTTAATCTGCCATTGCGATTATTTGTTGCGAACCCAAGTGGAGTTAAAGGCGACGGTGAGGAGTTCGTATTTATCAATCCCGTGATCAGCAAAGGAACGGGGAATGAAGTTGCTGACGAAGGTTGTCTCAGCTTGCCCGGCATCTATGGTCCGGTGAATCGTTCGAAGAGTATTCATGTCGAAGCCTTTAGTATTGATGGGAAGTCCATTAGTTTGGATTTGGATGACTTCATGGCACGGGTCGTTCAACACGAAACGGATCACCTTGACGGCGTGATGTTCACCGATCGAATGGTCGAACATAGTTTACAAACTATTCAACCAGAGATCGAAGAATTTGAAATTGAATATCGTTCTAAGTTGGCTGACGGATTGGTTCCGGATGAACAGACTGTTCATGCTGAATTGACAGAGTGGGAAGCCAAATTCTGTAAATAAACCACACAGGTGAACAATTCATGCGATTGATCATAATGGGGACCGGCCCTTTTGCCGTTCCAATGTTTGAAGCCGTGCTTGCCAAGGGACATGAGGTGCCCATTGTCGTGACTCGTCCGTCCCGACCGGCACGAGGTCGAAAACAAGCCCCTCCGAATCCGATGCTGGAGGCAGGGCAAGCCGCAGGGATTGAAGTTTGGGCTCCCGAGTCAATAAACACACCTGAAGCCATCGAACAACTAAGATCGTACGACGCAGACTTGATGCTCGTTTGTGACTACGGTCAGATACTCAGTCGTGACGCATTGGGTTCAGTTCGATTAGGTGGAATTAACCTTCATGGTTCTCTATTACCAAAGTACCGTGGCGCGGCACCTGTTCAATGGGCTGTCATTAACGGTGATACAACGACTGGCGTTACCGTAATTCATATGACTCCTAAACTAGATGGTGGGCCGGCGTTAGTTCAAGTTGAATCAACGATCGAACCTCATGAAACGGCCGAAGCCCTTGAGTCACGTCTGGCGGTTATTGGAGCTCCGGCGGTTTTGAAGGCAATCGACATGCTCGAGCAATGGGACGGGGAATCAGAGATTGGAGAACTCCAAAACCCGGAAGCCGTCACTAAGGCTCCGCGATTGACAAAGAGTCATGGAGTGATCGATTGGACAAAATGTGCGGCTGATATTGTCAATAATCATCGAGGCGTTCAGCCCTGGCCCGGAAGCTTCACCATTTGGAATCGTGGAAAGCAACCGATGCGTTTAATCGTTTCCAGCCTGGAATATGCTGCGTTAGATAAACAGGGAAGTCCTGGTGAAGTAGTCATTGCCGACAAACAGGATCTCGTAGTGGCATGTGGAAGTGGCGGCATTCGATTACGGGAGGTTCAGCCTGCTGGAAAACGCGTTATGAAAGTAGAAGAATTCATGCGTGGCTATCAGTTAAATCCGGGAGTCCGCTTTGAGTAGCATCGATCGGCACCCGCTGGAATTCTGTTACGCAACTCCTACAATGAAATGCGGTAAGTGAATTCATGATGTGATTTGATCCTGGAGTGAGATGAAACAGCGATGGCAGACAAACTACGATGGGGCATTGTAAGTACGGCAAAGATTGGTACAGAAAAAGTTATTCCCGCGATGCAACAATCGCAGTTTTGCGACATTGTGGCAATTGCCTCCCGTTCACAGGAAAAAGCAGAAGCAACGGCGGCCGAATTGGGAATTCCAAAGGCGTACGGGTCTTACGAAGCGCTGTTGGCGGACTCTGAGATTGACGCGATCTATAACCCGCTCCCGAATCACTTGCATGTACCTGTATCGATTCAGGCATTACAAGCGGGAAAGCATGTGCTGTGCGAGAAGCCGATTGCCTTGACGAGTGAAGAAGGGCAACAGCTTGTGGAGGCAGCCGCCGCACATCCTGAACTTAAGTGCATGGAAGCATTTATGTATCGCCATCACCCACAGTGGCAGAAAGCACGAGCGATCGTTCGTAGCGGTGGTATTGGAACGCTAACAACCATCAATTCATTTTTCTCTTACTTTAATGATGACCCAAATAATATCCGGAATATGGCTGACATTGGTGGAGGCGGGCTGATGGATATCGGCTGTTACCCAATAAGCGTTTCCCGTTTCATTTTTGGGGCAGAGCCCAATCGCGTTACCGGGATCGCGGAATTCCATTCAGATTTTGGTACAGACATTCTTTCAAGTGCTATTCTTGATTTCGGAAACGGCACGTCTACTTTTACCTGTTCAACTCAGTTAGCTCCCTACCAGCGAGTTAATATTTATGGCGATCAGGGCCGGGTGGAAATTGAAATCCCGTTTAATGCTCCACCTGACGCTCCCTGCAAAATGTGGCATCAAAAGTCCTGTGGAGAAATTGAAGAGATTATTATTGATATTTGTGATCAATATGGGATTCAGGGCGATCTTTTCTCTCGCGCAGTACTAGACGATACCGACGTACCGACTCCGATTACAGATGCTGTCGGTAACATGAAAGTGATCGAAGCAATTTTGCGGTCATCCAATAGCAATACTTGGGAAGCTGTCTAAGCAATCCAGGCATGCTTTACTTCCCCGTGGACGTCGGTGAGACGGTAATCTCTACCGGCGTACCGATAGGTAAGTTGTTTGTGGTCAAAGCCCAGTAAATGCAGCATCGTCGCATGGAGATCATGGACATGAACCGGGTTCTCTTCGGCCTTGAACCCAAACGGGTCCGTTGTACCGTATGTCTGCCCGCCTTTAATGCCTCCACCCGCTAGCCAAACAGTAAATCCCCAGTGATTATGGTCACGCCCATTGATCTTGCCTGCATTCGCTCCAGCTGTGGGTAATTCGACAACTGGAGTTCTGCCAAACTCTCCGCCCCACACAATCAGAGTTTCTTCGAAAAGTCCTAATCGTTTTAGGTCACTAATCAAAGCGGCGATGGCGCTATCCTGTTCCCCTGCCAGACGTCGGTGATTCTTTTCAATATCATCATGATTGTCCCATGGTTGTCCAGCTCCATGCCATAGTTGTACGTAACGTACTCCCCGTTCCACCAGACGCCGGGCGATCAGCATCTGGCGAGCTGGGTTACTTTTGCCATAGCTTTCGACGATATGTGCAGGTTCATCACGGATGTCGAAGACGTCTCTGGCTTCTAATTGCATACGATAGGCTAATTCATAATTCTCAATACGAGCATCTAATTCGGGAGCTTCACCTCGTCCCGCCTTGTGAATTTCATTGAGTTGTTTTAATGCATCCAGTTGCCGTCGTTGTTGTTGTAATGGAATGTCCTTGTTTTTTATGTTGGCAATCAGCTTTTCGACATTCTGATGCTGGCTATTGATATAGGTTCCCTGATAGATGCCGGGTAAAAACGCGGATTGCCAGTTTTGAGCTCCTTTGATCGGATAGCCCTGCGGGCACATGGCAATGAAAGCCGGCAGGTTCTGGTTTTCTGTACCCAGACCGTATGATACCCACGAACCGACACTAGGCCTAATTAATGTCGATTCACCGCAATTCATTAATAGTAGGGAAGGTTCATGGTTTGGAACATTGGCATGCATACTTCTTACGATGCACATATCATCAATATGAGCCGCCGCTGTCTTCGCGTAGAGTTCACTGACTTCGATTCCAGATTCGCCATATGGTTTGAAACTGAAAGGACTGCCAAAACAATGACCTGTTTTGCGTTCTGTTCGTAGATTGCTAAAGGGTAAAGGCTTCCCATGATATTTCGTTAACTCTGGTTTGTTATCAAATGTATCCACATGGGACGGACCACCATTACAGAAGATGTGAATGACATGTTTTGCCTTGCCTTGGAAGTGCGGTTGTTTGGGTGCTAGCGGACTGTTAGAGCCAGCAGCCTTTAGAGAACCCAGCAGAGAGTCATCGCTCAGTAAGCCTGCAAATCCGAGCATACCTAGACCGGTGCCGGAGCGTGATAATAATTCCCGCCGACTAATGCCCGTGAGTGATGCTGGGTTACTATGATAGATACCTTGTTTGGTTGTCATGATTGTTCTTCAATTAATCCACAAACATAAATTCATTTGTCATCAATAGTAGATGAATGTATTGTTGCCAGACGTTCATCGTTGAATCTTCATCGGTTGGCTCCCGGTTGGCGAAAAACTCTTCAGCCACGCGTCGCTCGTGATCCGTGGGATCGCGCTGAAACAATCGTCGATAGAGGAAAGTAATACGTGAATGTTCGCTGATTGTCGAGAAGGCAGGGCTTTGTACAAATCGTTTGGCCCGCTCAAGAATGACAGGAGAATTCATAGTAAATAGCGCTTGCTGAGGTACGGTAGTGACCGGACGCTGGGCGCTGTGACTATCGGGATTAGGAAAATCAAAAACTCGTAATAGCCCGGGAAGATCCTGACGATCAATAAAACTATAGATTGCTCGTCGGTTGTTTGTATCAGAATCTGTTAAGTTTTCTGACAAGCCACCCATCCGAAAATCTAATTCATCAGTTACATACATGACGGAGTCTCTGAAACTCTCATACTCCAGTCGTTGACGGTTTGTTCGCCACAAAAGTGTGTTTTCCGGATCTAAGGCGCGAGCATTAGGTCTGTCCACTGAATCCTGTCGGTAGGTAGCTGATAACAGGATTTCTTTATGCAACGCCTTCACCGACCAATCATTTTCAAGCAAGCTACTCGCAAGATAATCCATCACGTCAAGTTGGACAGGTTGATCACAACGGATACCGAAGTCACTTGGTGAAGAGACCAGTGATTTTCCAAAGTGATGCATCCAGATACGATTGACGAGAACTCGACGCGTTAACGGATTATCCGACCGGGCAATTTTCTCGGCAAGTTCCAGACGGCCTCCGCCCTGTTGAAACGGCTGCCTTTTATCGCCCTCAATAGCATACAGGAACTGTCGTTGCACTGCTTCGCCTCGACGTCCGGAATTACCGCGTACAAACACAACCGGATTGTAAGGCTTGGGTTTTTCTTCCATGACCATGGCGCGAGGTGGATTCCCGGGCGTTGTCGACCGATAACGGTCTATTTTTCGAACAAGCCCGTTGCGAGTGTTTCCATCGGCGCGGTTATAGAAACTATTGACGTTGCCTAATGTCACTGTTGTAGGTGAGTTGTCTGCGGTTAAATGTTTGTGAATCTGAGCCTGGGCAGGTGTTAACTGAGCACCTGCCAGCTTGGTTGCTGCATGTACTTCCTGCAAAACGCCGGCATAGATTAACGCCAGATCCAAAACACTGGTCGGGGGGGATTCAAGATAAGCTTTCTTGATAAGAGGGTTAACCTGACCGGGCTTAAGGCCTTCTTCGATTGTCATGAGTTTCGCGCGGACGTTGGCTTCGGATTCCGGAAACTTTGCAGGTTCGGTTAGAGCAAGTGCCTTTAATAACGCAAAGAATGGATCATCATCAGCGACAGTTTTTAGGAGATAGTTTTGCCAGGCAGCGATCTGTCCCTGACGAATATCTGTATCGCGTACCGTAAGCGCTTCGATCGTCTTAAGACTTTCTTCAGAAGGTCTGCCTACTGCTCGTACAAAATAGTCATACACTTTGTCTCGGAACAGAGTGGTGAATTCCGTTGCTCGTTTTGTATCGTATTGATCGATTTCCTGCTGGATGACCGCGAGGCCTTCGGCGAACTTCTCGTATCCAATCGTCTCTTCAGCAGATTGAATCTGCGGTAACTCGGAAGGCACTCTGGCACTCGCGAAAACTCCGTAGAGCGAGTAATAGTCTTCGGTTGGAATGGCATCGTATTTATGATCGTGGCAGCGGGCACAGGCGACAGTAAGTCCCATAAAGCCTCTGGTAACCGTATCGATCCGGTCGTCGGTATCAAGCTGTTCGTTACGGTATCTTCGCCCAACCGTGAGCAACCCCATAGCCGCCAGGTCGCGGCGGTCTTTCAGGTCCATCATGTCCGCAGCAATTTGCTGCCGAATAAAGTCATCGTAGGCGATATCCTGATTGAAAGCTCGGATGACATAGTCCCGGTAGGTATAAGCATATGGAAAACGTCTTTCACGCTGGAAATTGTAACCCAGGGTGTCGCTGTATCGGGCTACGTCTAACCAATGACGTCCCCAGCGTTCCCCGTATTTAGGGGACGCTAATACACGGTCTACAAGTTGTTCGTAGGCGTCGTCAGCCATATCAGTAACGAAAGCCTGTACCTCTTCGAATGTAGGTGGGATTCCCAGAAGGCCGAAATACAGTCGTCGAATGAGTGTTCGCCGGTCAGCTTCCGACGATGGTGAGATTCCCACGTCTTCCAGCTTGGCAAGCACAAGGTAATCGAGCGATGATCGTGGCCAGGCAGTATCGGTGATGGCGGGGAGGGGGGTTTTGTCTGCGACAGGCTGAAACGCCCAGTGTTCGCGTCGCATCGTATCGTAAGAATCATATTTTGTGATTTCGCCCTGTTTACCAACTGGCCAGGGTATTTTTTGTTCGACCCAAATCAGAAACGCAGCGATTTCCTTTTCACCTAACTTGCCATCCGGCGGCATCTGAATTTCCTGCTCGTGAGATAACACCTTTAATAAGAGACTTTCATTCGGTCGTTCAAGATTGACGATAGAGCCACTGGCAGCGCCTTTCAAGATAAATTCCCTGGAGTCAATTCTCAGTTCCGATTCCTGAGTATTCGGCCCATGACATTCAATACATTTAGAAACCAGCACTGGTCGAATGTTGGATTCAAAGAAATCGATTTGTTCGGCGGAAAAACTGATCGGCTCCTGTTGCGCAGCCGAATCGGGCAATTGCCATGAAAGCAGAAAGAGTCCAGTCAGAGAAAATCGAAACAGATTCATATGCAATTATCAAAAGGAACTAAACAGAATGAAGTAGTTGTTCGCCACGCAAACCAAGCAGCAGGTTTTCAACACTGATTTCGGCCATTTTACGGCGAGTTTGTATCGTGGCACTTCCTAGGTGTGGGGTGATCGTCACATTGTTCAATGATAGTAATGGATGGTCTCGTGGAAGTGGTTCGGGATCTGTTACATCCAGTCCGGCCGCATAGATTTCACCGTTCTCCAGAGCCTCAGTCAAGGCGGCAGTATCGACCACTGGTCCACGGGCGACGTTAATGAGGACTGCCGAGTTTTTCATTTTGGAAAACTCCTCCTTACCTATTAGTCCCGTCGTCTCTTTAGTAAGTGGACAGATACAAATGACAAAATCTGATTGTTCGAGCAGGTTATCAAGTGAGACATAATGGAGTGTCAGATTGTCCGGGTTATCAGCTAGTGGAGTCCGTTTGTGGTATAGGATCTTCATATCGAATGCGGCACAGCGACGAGCAATTTGGTAACCGATTCCCCCGAGACCAATAATCCCAACCGTTTGATGATGGATTTCTGTCCCTAGCATGTATGCAGGATCGAAATAAGTGAATTCGGGACTACGAGCGTATATATCGCCTTCTCTCAGTCTACGGCCTGCCGCTAGCAATAGGGTCATCGCCTGATCGGCGGTTGTTCCATTTAATATATGAGGTGTATTTCCGACAGGAATGTTTAGTTTATGAGCAGCTTCCACGTCAATGTGATCGACACCTACTCCGTAGTTGCTGATAACTTTGAGGTTTGGAAACCTGCTCATATGTTCGGCGGTGACAAGCATGTGCCCAAATGTTAGAACTCCATCGATAGAGTCGTCGTCCGGACCTTCGAGAGTTGTCCAGGGCAACCGTTCAATCTTTCCATCGAGTAGTTCGATGAGATTATCAGATAATACGTCGTCGGTGATCACTCGTGGTAATTGAGTCATTCTGTTTCTCCGGTGCAGCGGAACCATTGGGTTACGGCTTCATTTTATCAGTTGTCTGCACAAGCGTGGAGTGTTGTGAAGTATACTGACAGAACCTATTCCAAAGATCCAATGGAGCGACTTTTTTATGTGTAATCTACGATTGATTGCCTTGGCTATAGTTCTTTTATTCACGGGCCTAGGAAGTGTCAGTACGGCTTCAGACCGCCCCAACTTTATCGTGATGATTGGAGATGATATCAGTTGGGATGATTACGGAGCTTATGGTCATCCCACGATTCGCACACCGCACGTCGATGCCTTGGCCAAGGGAGGGATGCGATTCGATTTAGCGTTTCTTACTACCAGCTCCTGCAGTCCAAGCCGTTGTAGTATTTTGACCGGACGGTATCCACATTCCACCGGAGCTGGTGAGCTTCATCAATCGCTTCCGGCAGACCAACTTACCTTTGCTAAAGTTCTTAAAGATAGCGGCTATTACACAGCGGCAGCCGGTAAATGGCATCTGGGAAATGAACCGAAGTCTCACTTTGACGTGATACGAGGAGGCGGCCCCAGTGGTTGTGAACAATGGGTTGCCTCTTTGAAGAATCGAGACAAAGACAAACCGTTTTTTATGTGGTTCGCAGCGACAGACGCACACCGTGGATGGTCGAAAGATGCGGTCAGTCCTCCCCACACTCATGCCGATGTTGTTGTTCCGCCGTATCTGCCGGACACAGAAGATGTTCGTCAGGATTTAGCTCTTTACTACGATGAAGTAAGCCGGATGGATGAATATGTCGGTAAAGTAGTTGCCGAATTGAAATTGCAGAATGTCTTTGAAAACACGGTGATTATTGTGATGGCCGACAATGGCCGCCCATTTCCGCGTTGTAAAACGACCATGTATGACAGCGGTATCCGCACACCATTTGTCGTATCATGGCCACAGGAAGTGGATCCCGGTGCTGTGAACGGTAATTTGGTGAGTAGCGTGGATATCGCTTCCACCTTTGTCGAACTGGCCGGTCTCCCGGTTCCGAAATCTTTTCAGGGGAGATCTTTTGCTCAGGGGCTTCGAAATGTAGCTGTTGCTAATCGAGACTACATTTATGCTGAGCATAACTGGCATGACTATGCTGCTCATGACCGAGCAGTACGAGACGGTCGGTACTTATATATAAGAAATTCGTTTCCTGAATTCCCTGCCACGCCACCAGCAGATGCCGTTCGTAGTTTGAGTTATGACAGTATGCAGGCTTTAGAGGCCGAAGGTAAATTGCCCGCGCACCAACGACAGTGTTTTCTTTATCCGCGTGCTGCTGAAGAGCTGTATGATTTGCAGGCAGATCCACATTCGCTCAATAATTTAGCAGCGGAGCCTGCTTTGGCCGACGTTAAATCCAGATTAAGCGCTGAGCTTGATGGTTGGATTAGTCAAACAAACGATGAGGTGCCAACGGATCTTACACCGGATAAGTTTCATCGCCGATTGGGCACCCGTTTGCCAAAGGCCGACCTCCCTCAGGATCGTTCCGGTTTACCACCGTTCCCCAAAATCCAGCACAAGATTCCACCTCAGGGAGTGGAGCTCGAAGCAGAGGTTTTGGATGAATTGCGCAGCCGATTGACAGCATTGAAAATTGCACTTGAGTTACCTCAGGCACGAGGGGCATTGTCAGGAGATGTCACCGCATTGGTTAAAAGTGTCGAGTGGGCAGTGGATCTGGGTGAGTTTTACTCGCCGGCTCATGGGGACATCGCCCGGGCAGTGCTGACAGAAGCAGAGCGTCGAGTGCGGCTATTGGCGCGTGGCGAAAATGACTGGACTCGTCAAACCGGTTTAGTTGTTCGCGGTTATTACTCAAGTATTGACGGAAGTCCGCAACCATACGGCTTGGAAATACCAAACGATTTTGATTTTGAAAAGCCGTCACCACTCTATGTGTGGCTTCATGGACGTGGTGATAAGACAACGGATATGCACTTCATCCATCAGCGAATGACTCGCAACGGTCAGGTGACTCCTCCTAACGCAATCGTCGTTCACCCCTTTGGCCGTCACTGTATGGGATTTAAGTCGGCTGGTGAAATCGATGTGCTGGAGTGTGTACAGCACGTGAGAGAACAATATAAGATCGACGCACGAAGAATCGTTCTGATGGGGTTCTCTATGGGAGGAGCGGGGGCCTGGCATGTTGGTGCTCATTATGCCGACCAATGGGTCGCGGTTGGTCCTGGCGCCGGATTTGCCGAAACCAAAGAATATATCAAATTGAAGCCGGATGACTATCCGGCGGAATATGTACAGACTCTTTGGGGAATGTACGACGTCCCCAATTATGTCCGAAATCTGTTTAATCTACCGACGATTGCCTATAGCGGTGAACTGGATAAGCAGATTCAGGCAGCACAGGTGATGGAAAGGGCATTCCAGGATGAAGGAGCTACTCTTCCGCACATTATTGGTCCCGGGATGGGACATCGGTATCATCCGGATTCGCTTGCCGAGATATTAACTCGGATCGACGCTGCGGTGCAAAAAGGACAGGTTGAGATTCCTCGCACCGTTCATCTGCAAACGCAGACGCTACGCTACAACAAAATGCACTGGCTAACGATTGACGGTCTGAAGCGACATTGGCAGGACAGTAGGGTTGATGCTGAAATTCGGGATCCCCAGTCGTTCAAAATCACGACAAAAAATGTGACGGCCTTGACGCTCGATCCAGCGTTGTCCTTAAACGGTGCCACCATCCATATCGATGGGCAGGAGATTCAGGTTCCACGAACTAAAGCTCTTCAAACTGAGGAAGCAGTTCATTTAGTAAAAGCAGCAGACGACGACGGGGTTTGGTCGCGTGTACAAAGGGAGCCCTTGGGTTTAGTGAAAAGACCTGGTCTTCAGGGACCCATCGACGATGCATTTTTATCATCTTTTCTTGTCGTTCTGCCCAGCAAGAAATCAGCTAACCCTGTCGTGGAACGGTGGGTACATTTTGAATTACAACATCTCCTTCATCGATGGAAAACTTTGTACCGTGGTACACCAAGAATGAAATACGACAAAGATATCTCGCAGGAAGATGTCCGTAGTAATCATCTAATTGTGTTTGGTGATGTGACATCTAATACAGTCCTGCAGTTGATGATGCAAAAAAAGCACACATTACCGATTCAATGGGATAAAGAGCAGTTGATGATTCACGGGAAGCAGTATGATGCAGCGTCGCATGTTCCCGTAATGATCTATCCAAATCCTCTGTATGGCGAGAAGTATGTTGTGCTTAATAGCGGCCCTACTCACCGGGAAGGGCATGATCGTACCAACTCGCTCCAAAATCCGAAGCTGCCGGACTGGTCCGTCATCGATCTTTCTGAGCCACCGTCAGATCAGAGGCCTGGCAGAGTCGTCGAAGCGGGATTCTTTGATGAATCCTGGAAGTAAAAGAAGGCTGTGAATTCTTAGATGACAAATCCACAGTTAGATTGCCATCAGGCAAGTCATGAGGAAAAGTGCGCGGCCTTTGCCAATGTCTACGAATTTTGGGGAAATGACATGCCACTGGAGCAATATGTTCAGTGGCGTTTAAATTCGATTCATCATCAACGCGCCATCTGGTATGTAGGCACGGTGGGAAATGCAGTCGTTGCTTCACTCGGGGTCTTCCCGATGTTTCTTTCCGACCACGGTGATGTGAATCCTGCGATGTTTATTGGGGCAGTCCATACTCATCCGGACTTTCGTAAACGTGGTTATGCAGCAGAATTAATCAGCTATGTGGAACAGGATCAGGAGGCTCATTATGATGTGCGCTGGAGTTTCCTGTTTTCTGACATCAATCCGGCTTACTATGCGCGGTTGGGGTATCAAACCAGTAACGCACCCAATGTTTGCATCCGCCCTGCTGAAGTGGATGGCTGGTCAACCGAACCGCTTGATATAACTTCAGAGATTGATGAAATGATTGCGTTTTATGACACGAATCATCTGGGGCAGACCTGTTTTCTTCATCGCCCCCGGAGCTATTGGGAATTCTTAGTTAATAAACATGCGAAAGATCAGTTTTCGTGGCTCATCGACAGTGATCAGCGTCGGGGATATATACACGTACGTAACAATGATGGACTGGCTTGTCTGGAAGATTTTGCTGTTGCCGATTACACCGAACACACGCTTGGCCGACTTGCCAGATCTGTGGCATCGTATGCTAATCATAAAAATATCAGTGAAGTGCATGGTTGGTTTCCACCTATAACCACCGAAGATAGTTGGCTGCAGTTTTCGCAGCGTCAGACAGAAATCACGATGTGGAAGTCGCTCTCAGATAGGTCGCTTACATCAGACCAAATACAAGAGTTGGCATATTTTCGTCACATCGACCACGTGTAGTTTTTGATTACAGGTGCTTTACGCTTTAGAATCAAAAACATCAATCTAATTCAGCAACACTAAGAGTAAACAAAATGAGTCGTCTATTTTCTCTTTTTCTATTAGCACCATTACTGTGCGTTGAACTCGCTGGTGCCCAGCAGTTAGGCAACACTAAGCCGCTAATACATGAAGGTGATATCGCTTCGGATCTCGTCGCTGGTGTCGACCGGTTTTTATTGAGGCAGCTGGAATCGACGATTACAGCCCGTTCCAGATATTGGGATCGCGATACCAGTTCTGCTGAAGCTTATAATAAGTCCGTAGCACGAAATCGTGAGCGACTGGCAGAAATTACCGGCGTTGTTGACTCTCGTAGAAAGTTTGCCGACTTAAGCGTTTTGGCCGGAACGGTCGGTCCGGTAGAAGCTGCGAAGAGCGATTTATTTACGGCATACAATGTTCAATGGCCTTCGGTTCGGGATATTACCGGGGTTGGTTTATTGTTGAAGCCGGCCCAGCCAAACGGTGCTTTTATAATCGCTCTCCCAGATGCTGATCAGACACCGGAAATGATTAGCGGATTGGCAGAAGGTGTCCCCCCCGTTCAACAATTTGCCCGAAGATTTGCCGAAAGTGGTTTTACAGTGATCGTTCCGGCGATCATTAGTCGCGAGTATGCCGCAAGAAATAACCGAGCTAAAATGACGACTCGCGAATTTCTTTATCGCAGTAGTTTTGAATTAGGGCGCCATTTGATTGGGTTCGAGATTCAAAAAGTTCTAGCTGCTGTCGATTGGTGCGAATCGAGATCGCCCCAAGGAGTAGATGTCGCTGTGGTTGGGTATGGTGAAGGCGGCCTTTTGGCTCTTTATAGCGCAGCTCTGGATACCCGTATTGATGTAACACTAGTCAGTGGATACTTTGATTCACGTCAGCAGATGTGGTCCGAACCTGTTAGTCGCAATGTACATGCTTTTCTGGATCAATTTGGTGATGCTGAATTAGCAACGATGATTGCTCCCCGCCATCTAGTCATTGAAGCGGCAAAAGGCCCTGAATTTGAATTAAAGAGTGAAGGAGGAGCTCCAGCAGTTCTGGATACTCCGGATCCTAAAGTCGTCACTGCAGAAGTTGAGCGAGCGAGGGACTTAATTGGAGCAGATAGTCTGACCAATATTGAGCTGATTGTCAGTGGGGACGGTCATGGTGGATTCGCTTCGTCAGCCGCCCTGAACGCAGTCGCTTCGATTATTGATGCGGATGTCAGGATTGCGAAAGTTGGCCCCGCTCCGAAATTGTGTAAAGAGGCAACCGATGTTAAAGCTCGCGAAGCTCAGCAGACCCACGAAATTGGTTCGCATACTCAATGGCTGCTTACAGAAAGTCATTTTATTCGACAGGAGTTTTTTAAGGACCTGGATACAAGCAGTTTAGAAGCTTATGAAAAAACGATTGAGCCATACCGGGATTATTTCAGACATGAAACGATTGGACATTTTGATCTTCCACTGAAAGCAATGAATCCTCGGACACGCCTTGTCGAAGAATCAAATAAATGGACACGTTATGAAGTTGTGCTAGATGTTTTTGATGATGTGATCGCCTATGGGCTAATTACGATTCCGAAAGGAATTGAAAAAGATGAACAGCGGCCTGTAGTCGTTTGTCAGCACGGACTGGAAGGGCGTCCTCAGGATGTGATCGGTGAGAAATCGTCTCAATATTATTCAGCGTTTGCTACGAAACTTGCCGAGCGAGGCTTTATCACTTTTGCACCACAAAACCTCTATATTTTTACAGACCGATTTAGATCGTTACAGCGTAAGAGTTATCCACAGCGAAAAACACTCTTCTCTACGATCGTGCCACAGCACCAGCAAATTGTTAATTGGCTGAAAACACTAGGATATGTAGATGGCGACCGAATTGCTTTTTATGGGCTGTCCTACGGTGGTAAGAGCGCTATGCGGATACCACCGCTGGTAGCCGATTACTGTCTAAGTATCTGTTCGGCTGACTTTAACGAGTGGGTGTTAAAAAATGCCACGACGCAGTACAACTTTAGCTATATGTTTACCGGAGAATATGAGATCTTCGAATGGAATCTTGGTGGCACCTTTAACTATGCAGAAATGGCCTATTTAATTTGTCCTCGACCTTTTATGGTCGAAAGAGGCCACTTTGACGGCGTAGGAAAAGATCAGTGGGTAGGCTATGAATTTGGCCGCGTACGTTTTATGTATCAGGGCCTGTTGAAGCTTCAGGATAAAACTGAAATCGAATGGTTTGACGGCCCGCATAAAATCAATGGGGTTGGCACCTTTCGTTTCCTCGAAAAACATCTAGACTGGCAAGTGCCGGAATGATTCATTGCTGGCTCGCCATTGAAAGTAACACGTATAGCTTAAAGGAGCTACATAATTATGAAAAGAATAATAGCATTGGCTTTCGTCATGGCGATGGTGAGTGTTGTGTCGGTTCAGGCACAGGATAAAAAGGAATGGATCGATCCTGCCGAAGCAGCCAAAGTTCTGGATTATCAAATTCAGGGTGAATACGTTGGCGATTTTATCGAAGATGGTGAAAAGACGAAAATCGGTTTGCAGATTATCGCGATGGGTGGCGGAAACTTTCGTGCTGTCTCGTTCACGGGCGGGTTGCCTGGTGCAGGCTGGAAGCGTGGCGATAAGACCGAATATGTCGATGGCTCACTGAATGACCGGGGGCAGGTTGTTTTCAAATTAGAAGATGGCGAAGGGACAGCCGTTGCTACGATCAAAGATGGAAAACTGATCGCCACGGAAGGTGATGCGTTAATCGCCAGGGTTGAGAAAGTACATCGTAAGAGTCCCACGCTCGGAGCAAAACCTCCGAAGGGTGCCGTTGTTCTGTTTGATGGTTCTGAGAAGTCTGCAGGAAATTGGGTTCGAGGACAGGTTGTTCTTGGGGATTTGCTCCGGCACGATGTTGAAACGAAAGAGAAGTTTCAGGATCACTCGTTACATCTTGAATTCCGAACCCCATTTATGCCCCATGCTCGTGGCCAAGGCAGAGGCAATAGCGGTATGTATGTGCAGGGACGCTATGAGTGCCAGATTTTGGACTCCTTCGGACTGGAAGGAAAAAATAACGAGTGTGGTGGTATTTACTCGATTGCTGAACCGATTGTTAATATGGCTTTACCTCCACTAGTTTGGCAAACCTATGATGTTGATTTCACGGCTGCTCGTTTTAACGATACCGGTAAGAAGATCCAAAACGCTCGTGTGACTATTAAGCACAATGGCGTTGTCATTCATGACGATTTGGAATTAACACATGGTACCCCGGGTAAACACAAGGAAGGTCCGACCGCAGATATTCTGTATCTACAAGGGCATGGTAACCCCGTTGTCTTTCGTAATGTGTGGGCGGTTAAGAAATAATTAGTATACAGACTGATTACAAAACCCCAGCTGGTTGATGCCAGATGGGGTTTTTTGTTTGCACGACGCCGACGTCGTCCTGCAGCGTTTGTCGGAGCTAACATAGGTCCAGCGGCTTAGGAAACTATCTTGTCCTGTAACGAACCGTTCAAAACTCATCCAGATAACTGAATCACAGTTGTTGATAAATTCCACATTCATCACACCAAAGGCTCGTATCAAAAAAGCGAGTCATTTGGAATTGCTGAAGTTGCGGATGCACTCGTTCCCAAGGAATGACTTTGTTGATCAGCCAGTCATAGAGTCTCGGGTTATCAAAATGTTTGCATCGTCTGAATTCCACACCAAGAACGCTTAGGCGGCCAAGGATCTCGAGCATTTTATCCTGAAGTTCATCCGCACTCATGTCTTCAACAGGAGGGGTTTGAATGGGAGGTTCGAGCAGGTCACAAATGAGAATGTTTTTATCTTGTTCACTTATTTCCTTCATGAACTCGATCATGCGATGTTTAGGACCATCCTCGACTTTGTGCACGATAGTCTGTAGCTGAACAGTTGCCAAATCTTCTATTTGCGACTCGGTTGGCATCTTTACGGAGATTAAAAATTCACCGCTGTCATCGCCATACGCTTTGTCAATTTGGTCGATTTGGTCGTGAATGGATTGGCGAACAGGTGCAGGTAACATTGATTCCGGAAAATCCTCTGATTGTTTTAACTGCGCATCCTTCCAGTGCATTTTGAATTGCGCGGAATTGATCGCTACGTCGATGATTTCATCCTGAGACTCCCAAACAAGCTGGAAATCCGCTCGATATTCTCCATCGGCTCGAAGCTCGACGTGATTATGAGTAAACATCGGCGGTTCAACATTGTTTATTTGAAGTGCGATTAATTTGCCGAACTGAATGGAGTGGATGTCGGGGGTTTCAGGAGCATTTTGAAGGTGATTGGAAGTAGGTTTAAAGGTGAATTGGCATCCGGCCAGTGCGGACGATTCCTGAGAATCCAATTCGAAGCGGATCAATGTATCCTGCCCGTAGAGTTGCAACCAACCCTCGAACCGGTTGTTTTCCGAGATCGTCATTTCACCCCGACGAACAAAGGGGCCTAAATGGTGAATCATAATCACGTTCCTTTGAGAGATTCGCTGAATGAACCCAGGAGCAACGGAACTTGATTATGAGGTTAGATCAAAACAGGGCAACGAATTTGGAGTGACAAAGTGACAAAGCGTGTCAGCCTTTGTCAGTTACCTTGCCAGGAGATCCGGGGCGACAGGTTTGATTCGAATGTTACGGAATTCCGCACCGGTATTCCAGCTTACTAATCCAAACGGTCTGGCAGGTTCCTGTTCCCACCAGATATCAAACTTATGTTCTTTTGTTTTGACATTGGCGTATTCCAGATTGTCAATCCAAACCTGAATCTGCTGGTCACTAACGGTGAGGGCAACTTTATACCATCGATTATCTTCGACTTCGAGATACCGGGTTGTTTCGTTTTCGACGGCGGCCATAGTGTCGATATTTGAAAGACCAACAACACCTCCACCCCATCCACCAATAATCAGCGTGCAATGCGACTGGTGAATGGGAAAAGTCAGGCCGCAAAAGAAGTCGCTGCCATCAACTCGCCGGGCTTCGAATTCAACTTCATAATTCATCTTTGGGAATTCTCCCTTTACGCGAACACCTGAAGCCGGGCTTCCTTTCCCTAGTGTTAAGACTCCGTCTTCAACCGCGATAGGTCCGTGATTTTTAAAGTCATAATCTTTGACCACTTCCCAGCCACTTAGATCTTTCGGGCTGAGTAAAGAACGCTGACTTCCAATCATGGATACCCGTTTCAACCTGGTTAGGTGGCTCAGACCATAGTAAGCAAGGGGGTACACACGTTTGCCCTGAAGCCACTGAGGACTCAAGTTGGTGACAGCTTCGACGGCTCCTACCAACTCGTCATCACGCAACTGAAGTCTTAAACGTAGTAAATGTTTGACTCGTGAAGTGTCAGAAGTCTGCAGATCACCATTTATGATTCCAGTAAGTAAATCACCATTGAATCCCGGGTTGTTAACCATCGTGACGAGCTGTCCTTCAAGACGTGCTCGACAATTCCCATCCTTTCCAATCCACAGTTGTAGTCGGCGAGCACCTTCATAAGTTTCAATGGATCCACTCCAGGTTCCGACAATTTGTTGACTCGGCGTAAATGCCGGAACATTTTTACGTTGAGCCGGCAACAGCAGACCAGGATGATCATAGGGATAGCCTTCGAGTATTTCAGAGAGTATCTTTTTTACGGTTTGGTGAGGAAGACTGCTCTCTTTATTACTCAATGCGATGACGGCAAGGTTGTGTTTGGGGACGAGGGTCAACCTTGTTGCAACACCCGGCATACCGCCGGTATGACTTACAATTTCATGAGTCCCTTTGTCTATACGCCAGCCCATTCCATAACCACTCGTCTTCCCGATCTCTCCGGTAGGTTCTTTCATTTGTTTGACGTATTCAGGAGCGAGCACTTTCTGAAAGGCGTCTTCAAGATGCAGTAATGCGAAGCGGGCTAGGTCGTATGCAGAAGCATAAACAGCTGATCCACCATCATGATCAAATTCGTAGAGTGCAATAGGGGTTCCCCGGCGGTCATATCTGACAGCGACATTTTGTCGTTTGTCCTCAGGAAGGCCGATGAAACTGTTCTCCATCCCGAGCGGTTTGAATAGCTTTGTTTCGATAAACTGTGAAAACGCCTTACCTGATTGACGGGCGATGATGTGATCCAATATGCCGTAACCCAGATTGCAGTAGTAATAAGAATTACCAGGGGGGCGCGTCGCAATACCATAATGTTTGATGGTCGTGTCACGTTCAGGGACAGGGTATTTATCAGGCTGATAATAAAACTGATAGTGCAGTCCTAAACCGGATGTGTGGTTTAGCAGGTTACGTACTGTGATCGCATCGCTTTCGCCAAATGGGTTTTTGACTTTGACTTTTCCGAGATAGTCGTTGGCCGGTCGATCTACATTAATTTTGTCAGCCTGAGCAAGAATCTGAATTCCCGTAGCGGTGATAGGTTTGGAGATGGATGCAATGGAGTAAGCAGTGTGTTCGTTGGCTCTATGTCGTTTTTCCTTATCAGCCCAGCCAAATCCTTTGGCAAAGATAATTTTCCCGTCTTTCACCACAGCGACTGCCAGACCAGGATCACCATTGTAGTCAAGTTGGCGTTTAATCCAGCCGGAGATTTCATCGAAGTCTGGTTCATTCGCCTTTAAGTTCATACGAGATTCCGGATTTCCCAGCACGAAGGCTAGGCAAAATAACAGGGTAAAGAGGCGCATCAGGTGTATCCTTGAAAGCCAAAAGAACTTGTGTGTTATTTGGAATTATACTCTTTTCAGAATATAGACGACGTCTTCGGAATGATCGTCGACTTTAATGGGCCGGTTCAGATCATAACTGAAATCGTACATGGCTTCGATTTCAAACTCAGGGATTTCACTTACTAGAGTGTCAAATTGTTGTCTGGTATAGGTTCGAAAATTGAATTCGTCATCAAGTGTTTTGTGGTCTGTTGGCGTCCAGATATCGTATCGCATATGAAATCGTTCAAATCGTTTTCTAAGATTGCGTTCCACTAACCACATGCTTGTTTGTACACACAAGTGGCCTCGCCGCGCGATCCATGATTCTTCCTCAACAGGTTCGCCAAATCGCGGGCATAAATGAAGTCCAAGGATGTAGACACCACCGCGACGAATCGCCTTCGCCATACAGGCTAAGTGATCTCGTGCCTGCGTGTGTTTCTCCAAATGCCGAAAGCTGTTAATGGTATTAAAGGCAGCACAGTATTTAGACTTCACGGTAAAGTCTGTCATGTCAGCAACTCGGGCGGAACTGCGGAAGCCATGTCGCAACAGTCGTTGATTGCAATATGTAACAGCGTTTTGACTAAGGTCGATTCCATCTACCTGATAGCCTTCGCGTTCTAATCGAAACATCAGTCTTCCGGTACCGCAAGCAGGTTCGAGTAAGCGTTTGGTCGAACCCCGGACGTGTCGATCGAAAACTCCTGTTAGAAAATCGACTTCAGCTTTCCAATCTGATCCATAAACCAAATCGTAATATCGCGGATAGTCATACAGTGACATCGTCAGTCAAACTCTTTCAAATCCAAAGCAAACAGAGAAATATCGTTTCGTTGTCGGAAGCCCAGGTGTTTCCAAAATTCCTTGGCAGGGCAGTTATCGTTTAGTGTGAACAGTGTTAGCCGCTGGATCTGAAGTTGTTTCAGTCGTGCGACACAGTGCTCAACCATTGCTCGTCCGACTCCGCGTCCTCGGGCATAGACTGAGACTGCAGCGTGATACATATAACCTCGTCGACCATCGTGACCACAGAGGATTGCTCCGAGTAGGACTCCGTCCTCTTCAGCCAGAATGCTGCAATCGGGATTACGGTCAAGAAACCGTTGAAGTTCCTCGGGTGATTCTAACTGGCTCATCCCATCGGTACTTCGCCAAAGCGTGATGACGTTGTCAAAATCAGACGTTGTCAACGGTCGTAAATTGTAAGAATCTGAATGGTTATTCACGACATTCACCGCACCTGAGGGAAAGTCAGCAGGAAACTAGTCCAAAAAATTACCCTGTGCCAGACGTTCGGGCACGTATTCCTGAGTCACATAGCTAATGTCTTTAGAAATCAATGCTTCGACTTCCAGTTTAAACCCGTTGGTGAGCATTTTTTTGATTTCTGCCTGCCACCGTTTTTTCTTTTCGAACCAGGGGTATTTTGCAATCTGATTGGCTCGTTTGATGTCATTGTCACTGAGCTTAATTGTGACACTTGGGTTGAGTTCACAAAGTTCATAATCACGACTTCTCAAGCCAATGAATTTAGCTCCGGGAATCGCCATTCGACGGGATTCGTACGCCAGGTTGATCGAACCCTGCTTAATCACACTATAGATGTAATAGCCCCACGGATCGTTATCCAACAGGCAGTAGATAGGAAGGCCAAGTTCGTTGTGCATACGACTGAGCAACCGACGTACTCCGCGAGGAGGTTGTCCGTTTCCGTGTGTCAGAATGCAGTTATGTTCTTTCCAAAATTTATCTTCATTGAAACGGCGCCAGACGGTGTCTTTTTCAACATGCAGGATGAAGTCGGCGTCGCATTTAACAAACTGCATAACTTCCTCTTCGACAATGGAAGGAATGGCGTAACCACCGGATCCCATTCGGGAGCAATCAATTTCATCTCCGGAATCGATCAGCTGAATATTCCCAACCATCGCTCCGCGGTTCGAGGCATAAACATGCAGTTCTTCACGAAGTGCATTGAGTGTGACTTCGACGTCTTCAATGACTGGGTCGCAATCTCCCTGGTCGTTAAAAGTTTCTTCCCGTGTTCCGTCTATTGTGTGTTTGAGCAGGTAATAGAGACCACGAATACTGGTAGTCTTACCTTGCTCAATCAGTTCTTTACATCCGCGTCCCACCAACAACGTCTGCATGTAGGTTCGGGCTTGCGAGAGATTAAAGAGCTCTCGTTTATTTTTAGAGCTCCCCATCTCAATAATTTTCTTGGTGGGGCTGTATTTAACGTTTGAGAGACTTCGCGAAGGGACTTCAAGGTATGGAGCTCGTCCACGACTAGCCTGTTTGAAAACTCCATCTGCCATACCAACCAGGGCATTGAGCGTCTTTTTATCTTTGGCCGTTAGCTTAGCTTTTCGAGCCTGTTGTGCAGGTGTCGGTTTTTTTGCCTTTTTCTTTGCCATCTTTTACCTCTACAGGCTCTTCTGCTTGCCTGTCGACTGTGGTTGGTTAAAACAGTTTTTTTTGTGGAGTCGTTTTGTCCAGCTGTTCGGTCAGCTCGCCTTCCGGATCATCATTGATGATCAGAACATTGTCACCGTAGTCTTCCGGACTAACTTTATTGCCGCGATCATCAAGTTTGGTATCAGCTTCTTTAGTCACGCGTTTGGCTACACGAGTCAGGTGGTTATAGATTTCTTCCTTATCACAACCATTTAGATCCGAAACCGCCTGAGCAACTTCTCCCAGATATCTCACGAATACGTTTCTGCGTTCACCTTCTTTTTTCACCTGCTGACGGCGACGAAGGAACATGCCCAGTTTTCGCCCCACTGTTTGCAGCCCAAGGCGAATTTCCTTTTGAATTTCATCATAGTGGGCTATGGCTTCTTTTGACTCGCTGGTAAATGGCACCCAGACACTGGCAACATGCACCATGACCCGAACGGGACCGGATGGCAAATTACTTCGTGATTGCGAAAGTCCGTAACTGCGCCAATTCATTTTCATGACCGTCTGGGTAATGGCACAGTCACGCATCTTGAACTGCAGTGGCACTCGGTTGGCGTATCGTAACACCTGCATGGCCTGACCGTCCGACACGTTCACGTTCTTCATGGAATCGTGCAGACGTTCGATTTCGGCCTGTTTCAATTTCGAAGGTGATTGACGACTTCCAAACTCACCCGCTTTCATGATTTTTTCGGCGGAATCCGAACCCAGGCCATCAAAAGTATTCATTAAGAATTGACGCAGCGTTCTGGCATCGGTTTCTTCGATAAGACGTTCAAGCAATTCGATGGAAACCTTTTGCGCGGCATTCTGTCCCCCATAGGCCAATGCACACTCGATCTGGAATGGATTCCCTCGATAAACTGAGGGGGGGCGGGTCGCGGCAACGTAGAATTCTCCGGGAACAACCTGATGCAATCCTTTGAGTAACAGCTCTTCACCGATAGGTGCAATACAGTCCGTGCTCGGAGCCTTAATCTTGGTCTGTTGAATTGCCTTGTAGATTTTATCCGCTTCATCCCGGCTGATTTTCTTAACACTACTACGCGTACTGACTTCGGCTGTTTCACAGATGCGACGAGCGACAGCAGGGCTTACTCGGCTAAAACTGGAAGTCAGAAACTGAGTTATCGTTCCTTCCTTTAATTCCTTGAGCATCGTCACTAGCCGCCCCAGTTCGACGCCATAAGGGTGAGGCTTTATTTCTTTGGCTTCAGGAGGTAGTTGATCGGTACTGCGCGCGTACGTATGCAGAGTTCCCTCAGGATCAGTGTAGTGCAAAGTAACGTGTGGGTTGGCTATGGCCGTCATCTCCAGATACTCATCCACACTTCCACGGCCACGTTGATACTTGGCTTCAATTTCTAAAGTTACCCGGGTACCGCTGCGAACTTCAACGGGTGCCGGAGCCTCTCTTGTTTCGGTTTCACCTTCAGCGTGCTCGTCATCCGACGTCGAAGGTTCCACCTCCGGTACGGGATAAAAAGCTTCCCATTCAATCTTCTTTTTCTCCATGATAGCCCGGCCTTTTTCACCGGCGGGAATATCAAGACCGTCACCGCGATTATTGAGAATTTGAGGGTTATTCGTTTTAGTATCGATCTGTAGCTCATAGTAATGAGCTGGTTTACGGATGGATAATTTGGAGACGATTTTGACCGGCTTTCCCGTCGTCAGCATCCCATACATCCCGGCAGCACTAATTCCAATACCCTGTTGCCCACGACTCATTCTTAATCGATGGAATTTCGATCCATAAAGGAGCTTTCCAAAAATGAGTGGGATCTGTTTTTTTAAAATCCCCGGCCCATTGTCTTGAATCGAAACCTGATAGCGATCTGGTTCCGTTTGAGTAATATTGACCCAGATTTCAGGAGCGATCCCTGCTTCTTCACACGCATCCAGCGAGTTATCAACAGCTTCTTTGACAGTTGTTAGCAGTGCCTTACGCGGGTTGTCAAATCCTAAGAGATGCCGGTTTTTGGCAAAAAACTCACTGACTGAAATAGATCGCTGCTTGGCGGCCATCGCCTGAGCTGTACTTCGTCGACTTTTGCTTTTTCCGCTTGCTTTATTAGCCAATGGTGGTGCACTCCCTTTGCAACACGGTGACTCCGTCCAATCCGTTGACTGCCGTATGTTCTAATGAACCAGAGCAATGGCAGTGTTAAAGATTGACGATTATAGCGGTTATCACGGTTTCTTAATAGCTGAGTCTCTTAAACAGGGGGCTTGGAGTACGAATCGTGGTCAAAGGTAAAAGATTTGTGGACAAACCTCTGTCCCTACAACCGGAAAAATTCCGACATACAATAGTGAGCTAATATGATTTGGGTATGGCTTGTCATGCTCGGATCTTTTCGCACTGACTTACAGATTTAAAGTCAGGCCAACTAAGGAGTTTCCAAATGGCTAATTCGAAGATTGTTGCTGGTATTGTGTTATCACTCATGTTTGCGTTTTCTGCCGTGGTTGTAGAAGCCGCGGGGCCAAAACTCAAACTTAGCCGTAAAACGACCATATCGAAAGCTAAAATGGCTCCGCAGGAACCTGCCGTCTTGAAACAAGCTCCGGCGGCTACGCCAATTCAGGCCCAGGGCGAGGTTCCTTCTAACCCGCGTCTCTTCTACAATTACTACAGTCCTACCCAAGGTGGCGGAATTCCTTCCGTAATTTACCCAGCTCCTAAGCAGGTTCCGCTGATCATAGGGCATACTTACAACACATATCAACCATTGATGCCACACGAGTTTATGTACCGCCATAATCGTAGTTATCACAACTACTATCCAAACGGTGCCGGATTTACTCGAACTTACATTCGTTATCGATAAGTTCTCGGCTTGTGCGGGTTGAAATCCTTTAGGAAAGTACAAATGCACAAGCAATCCAAATTCTGGCTAGGCGTCTGTCTGGCTCTTGTCCTCAGTGCAGCTTCTCTGGAATCGGAAGCTCAAGCCGGTCGCCGTAATCGTCTGATGCAGTCGTGGGAACGTCAGCACGCAAATCAATCCTCCTGGAATGGAGCGTATGGGCATCAGACTACCGGAACACCAATCGCTCTCATTGTGCCGCCAACAGCTCGGACGATGCGAGTTTTTAACTGGGGAGTATCGAGGAACACTATTTCCCCGATTCACCATCAGTTCAGCCTAAACCCAACGACAGGTAATGCCGGTCAGCGATCGTTTCTCAAGACCCCGATGTACCCAAGCAGTACATCTCAGTTTGGTGTGTATTATATTCGTGGTCCCTGGTAAGCAGGAGCCGCGTTATTTAGACCGGATCGAAGCTGGCTGAAGTGCCTCAGTGAGCCATTGATAGCTGCGTTTTTCAGCTTCCCCGGTTAGCGGATGACCTGTCCCATGATTATAAAAAGCGATGGCTGGTTTCTGGGTATAAAACCCATAGACAGCCATCGCTTTTGCTACGTATGGCCAACTACGGTCGCCGTCGGCTGATTCCCCGGCAATCAGTAGAAAAGGCCGGGGAGCGATCAATGCCAGCAGTTGTTCGTGATCATGATGAAATGAATTGTTGATGGTTTTACCTAAATACCACGGGGCGTTCCAGTTAGAAAAGGTGGTACCGATTCCACCTTCGCTAAACACAGTCGCTTTAATGCGTTGATCGAAAGCGGCCAGATAGAGAACTTCTTTTGCACCTAAACTATGACCTACACAACCCAGTCGGTTCTGGTCAACTTCAGGCATGGCGGCAAGAATATCTGTGGCCACCTGAGCGTCATACAGCATCCGGGCCATTCCTTTCGACTCCGGATATTTCGCCAAAAATTGATCCGCCATTTCTTTTGCTTCGATTCCGTAATTCGTAGGCCATAAATAATTCCGGGGAACAATGGCGATCATACCTCGCTGAGCGGCTCCAAGACCGTGGAATTCTTCAGGGCGTCCGTTTATCCCAGCCGGCAGATCGATGCTGTTCTCCACCGTTGAATGAAGAACCACAATTCCCGGAACTCGTCTTTTAATTTTCAGTGGCTTTAGGAGATAGGCTTCGACGAAATCGCCGGGTAGAACTTCATACTTGACTAAAATTCGCTCAACCACACCATCAGCGGCTTCGACTTTTTCGCTCTTGAGTATTTCCAGCTTTGGCAGAATCCTCTCCCTTGTGGCTAATGGGCCAAGGTAATCCAGCCATCGTTGTTTAATGGTCTCTCGAGGACTCTTCCCTCCCAACGAGCCCGGACGCTGCCATTGCTTGCGATTAGTGATGACCTGATCCAGATTGGCTTGCCAGTGTTTTAGCGGGGCGATGTTGAATTCACCGGAAGGCGGTGTCTGTGCGTCTGTGAGCCAGGGTAGCTCGGCAATCTGAGCCTGACTGTTTACCGGAACAAAGAACGACAAAACAAGAAAAAATAAACAGAATCTAAACATAGTCATGGCTGAATTGTGACTTCCAAAAATATGTGATGAGCGATAACGGTATTCCACAGTTAATACCTCTACTATATTGACGTTAGTGTTCATCTCGCAAATAGTAATCTTATTCCAACACGAGGTCATGGTTTGGCGCATAACGAATTTGCTAGTGCTGTTATCACCGAAACGGACTGGCAGGCAGATCTGGACAATCAATGCCAGCAACTCAGTACTCAGTTAACAGGTCGCATCAATCTGGTGGTTGTGTTTGCCTCCGGTCACTTTCAGTCGGAATTGGAAGAGATTGTCCAGAATATACAAACTCAGCTGGCTCCGCAGCATATGATTGGCGGGACCGGTGAGAGCATTGTGGCGGACGAGACTGAACTGGAAGATACGCCGGCGATCTCGATCTGGTGTGCATCAATACCAGACACACAAATCAGCTCAATGCGACTGACATTCGAAAGAACTCCGGATGGAGGAACATTTATCGGTTGGCCAGATGAATGGTCAGCGGATTCAGATTCTTTTATCGATGAACAATCCATCATGTTGTTGGTAGGAGAACCGTTCTCATTCCCGGCTGATGGACTTCTGAATCGCTTGGAAGAGGATTATCCAAGGTTGCAGGCTGTTGGTGGAATGGCGTCTGGATTTCATTCCCCCGGGGAAAACAGGATTATTGTTAATTCGGAGGTATACAACAATGGCGCCGCAGTTGTTGTACTGCAAGGTGGGGTAAGAATGCGGACGATTGTTTCTCAGGGATGTCGACCTATTGGTGAGCGTTATGTGATCACAGCAGCGGAAGGGAATATGATCACAGGGCTTGGAGGAAAGCCGGCTCTGGAGGTACTAAGACGGATTTATGACGACCTGCCGACCACCGAACAGTCGGCGATGCAAAATGGCTTTCATATCGGCCGGGTCGTTAGCGAGTATCAGGATGACTACCAAATGGGTGATTTTCTGATTCGAAATGTCGTTGGCGTTGATTCCGAACAGAAAGCCGTGGTAGTTGCGGATTTTTTACGTGTTGGGCAAACAGTACAGTTTCATATTCGCGATCAGGAATCCGCCAGCATAGAATTAAAACAACTGCTTAGTCAGGTCGAAGCTCCCTGTGCCGCTGCTTTGTTGTTTACCTGCAACGGAAGAGGCACTCGGTTGTTCGAAGTTGAGTCGCACGATGCGTCTGCACTGACAAACCAGTTTGGGAACATACCTGTTACCGGCCTGTTCGCTCAGGGTGAAATTGGTCCGGTCGGCGGCAAGAATTTTTTACATGGCTTCACGGCCAGCATTATTGTGTTTGAATCATGAAACATATCTCACTCAGTCTCACGTTGCTAACGGCTTGTTTTCTTTCCACAGCCATCGCATTTGATAAAGTCAAACCGCAATTGGAACTCCAGGAAATCCAGGAGTTGATCGGACAATGGAAGGGCGTTGGTCAGCTTAAACGAGGCTCTACCACGGGTGGCTGGATTGAAGAGAGCCTCTGGGAATGGAAGTTCGGTAAACAGGAATCGGTGCTGGTCTATAAAAGCCCGAAAGGTAAGTTTGTTAAAGAACTTAAAGTTTCTTTTGAAAATGAAACTTATATTGCTCGCGGGTTGAACGCTGATGGTGAAAAGATCGAGTTGCAGGGTAGTCGTGATGACAGCGGAAAACTTGTGTTGGTGAATGCCGAGCCGACCCTGCCGTCCCGTATTTCCTTCCGCACCGTAGCCGCAGGCAAGAGAATGGTCGTCTCCTTTGAACGTAAGATCTCAGACGCTCTATACACTCGACTAGGTGAAGTCGGTGCTACTCGGAAAGGGAGTATGTTTGGTAAAGGGGTCAAGGAAGTCGTTTGTATTGTGTCCGGAGGAAAAGGAACGATGCCGGTTTCCTTCGATGGTAAGACGTATTATGTCTGTTGCACGGGATGCCGAGACTACTTCAACGAAAACGCTGCAGAGATTGTGGCTGAGTACAACAGCCAACAGAAGAAATAGAGATTTGTTTCCGTTGCTTCGTCTACGAGATTACTAGTCTACTGGATTGAGAGAACGGAAGATCGCTCCTAATGTGCCACCCGCTTTTTCTTCCTCTTCGACAGGCTCTTCCGGTGTTTCCTGTTCGATGGTAGTTTCTTCGTCATTACCACCGGAAAAGAAGCTAGTGATAGCGTCTAGAGGACTCTTACCTGATGAAGGAGTAGTAGATGTGTCACCTGCTGACGCCTGACGGTTTGGGTTTCGTCGTGGCTGACCTCCAAATCCACCTCCCGGATCACCCTGGTTCAAATCAAATTCCTGATTCTGGAAATCAATAAAAGTATCAGGTAACAATTGCTGGAGTTTATCGACACCAGCTTGTGAAACCTGCGTGCCAGTTAGGCTGACTGAATTGAGGCTTGATAGTCCTCCTAATGCTGCCAATCCCTGATCAGTAATGGCAGTGTTGCTGATGTCGAGTGCATTCAGATTCTTTAGGTTTCCCAGCGTTGCCAGACCTTCGTCGGTGATTTGTGATCCTGACACGGTCAATTGGCGTAATTCGGAGAGCTCCGCTAATGCTGCAATACCGGCATTCGTCAGACGTTGACCGTCGAGCTGAAGAATCTTGACCGAAGGTATGGCAGCGATAGCAACAGCAATGTCATCCGAGCAATTCTTGTAGGCAATTTGGAAAAGGGGCAAATCAATAATTGACTTGATCCCTTCACCCGTAACCTGAGTACCGGTCAGGTTTAGAGTATTAACTTTAGTTAATCCAGCAATATGTTTAATACCAGCATCAGAAATCGGAGATCCTGATAGGTCGAGCATTTCAAGATTCTCGACCTCAGCCAGTACCGCCAGATCAGCATCTGAGATAGTTTTACTCTCCTGCGACATTCTCACGGCACTAAAGTCGATGGAAATTGCTCCGCGTCCGGTCCAGCCACCGCCGAGCGCTTCGACTTTTGTCTGAGCTGCAGATTGCTCTTCGGAGACTTCAATCTCATCCGAACCGCAACCGGTTAAAATGAATGCGAAAAGTAAAGCGGGGAAGAGTCGTAAATAGGACATAGATTAACTCGCTTGAGTTTTAAACTAAAAGTGGACGGTTGATGACCAAAAGGCACTCAATCATCACTTCAATATAATTCGTGGTGGATTCGCTGTGAATTGTTACCAATCGATTAGAGAACGAATATTTGGTGATTCAGCTATTTGGGATAGTTATACGCAGGGTTATCTGGATCGAAATCGGCATCTTTTAGCCCGACGTTAAGTTTAATGTTGTGATAGATGTACTCTTCTATCAGTGCAGGGTTTTTCCCTTCCGTTGGCCAGTCCCAGGTCGCTAAACGGACAGGGATCATCCGTTGCATATCCATGTCAATCTCCGCGATATGGAAGGTAAAGGGTTTTTGCTTCTCCGCATGGATGATACGCAAACGCGTGCATGAAACATCCGCCACTTGAATCTCTTCAAGAATTTCGACCTCACAGTCGCCAAATTTGCGGTCGCGAAGGCCATATTGCGTCAGTTTTTGCATTAGTCTTAGTAAGCCAGTTTCAGTGATAGGATACCGGTTTCCTACCATCGCCACAAAACTATCGGGAGCCTGAACGACGCGGACAAACCCTAGTATCCCAGCTTCGTGAGCTACGATCTTGTTTTCATTTTTCCCGTCAACCCAAATCACTTCTCGCCCTCTGGTATTCTCCGGTTCGGTAAATTTGACGTATATCGAAAATGCCTGCTCTTCTTGTGGATTGCGAATTTTCACCTCCATCGTACTGGGAGGCATCTCCTGTTCACCAATTCGTTCCCGACGAGAAAGAACGGCGGTGTAGTCCGCGACCTCATCTTCAATCTTTTTAATGGATTGGTAGGCTATTTTAAGGATGGGATCGAGCGGATGGGAATCATCTGTTTGATTCGCACTCTCAATATCTTCCTGAGGCTGCTCGAGAAGATTACGCCTTTCCTGTTGTCTGGCGGATTCACGAAGATAGAACCACATGCCAGTTACCAAAGCCAATCCAAGCAAGCATAGTACGAATTTCTTCACGGGAAATCGTGTTGATTTTTTTGCACTGGAGTCTGTGATGCCACCATCTGATGATGGGTCAGATTCAGGCTCGGTTTGATGGTTCATTATTAGTTTGTTTCACCAGTTTCTTTGCTTTGAGCCAGAATTTTCTGAAGTTGTTTTACAATTTCAGGATGTTGTTGCCAGAGATTCTTGGTTTCGGAAAGATCATCATCCAGATTGAAGAGTTGTCCCGTAGGACCACCATCTTCAGGCTTAATATCACGCGGTTGAGTGAACCCACCACTGCCAAGGCCTGTAATTAGTTTCCATGGCCCCATTCGTACACCATAGTATTTTGAATTGTTACTGGTGATAAGAGTATTACGACGCGGCTGGTCTAGATTGGGTTTAGTGAGTAATGCTGCCTGGTTAATACTGTCTTGAGCTTGATTGTCAGGAATTGATTGCCCAGTCAACGCAGCCATGGTTGCCAACATGTCGGTATGACAAATCAGGTGTTTGTTTATCGACCCGGCAGGAGTTTGGCTGGGCCATCGCACAATAAAGGGGACTCGATGTCCACCTTCATAAGAATCTGCTTTCATCCCTCGTAACGGTCCAGTGCTACTATGCCCAAGTCGCTGAGTATCAGCCTCATACCAAACTGGCCCGTTATCACTGGTGAAAACAATGAGTGTGTTTTTGGCCAATTTGTGTTGATTCAGGCGTTTCATAATTTGCCCGACCATATCGTCGACCATCATGACAAAATCACCGTACATACTGGCATTGCTTTTGCCGGTAAATTTGCGACTGGGAAGCCAAGGTGTATGTGGAGCCGGCAGCGGCAGATAGAGAAAGAAAGGTTGTCGGGAATCCTCGGACTGCTCCGCCGCTATATCCAAAAAGAAGAGTGTTTTATCTGTAAGCTTCGGCAGTACCTCGGCATGAACAAAACCCGGAGCAACTCGTCCCTTTCGCCAGAATGCTCCCTGGATTTTCGTCCACCCATCACTGAAATTGTCACCAATAGATTCTGTAGGTGGTGCAATGGGGTGTCGGTTTTGGATCCAGTAATATGGAGGGATGTCGAGCGACGCCGGAATGCCAAAAAAGTAGTCAAAGCCTCTGTCTATCGGGCCACCATGCAGACCTTCTGAATAGTCCTGCTTGTCTTTACCCCCGACAAATCCAAGGTGCCATTTCCCCAACATTGCAGTGTAATAGCCCGCATCTTGAAGCATTTCAGGGAGTGTTAGCTGACCTTCCTTAATGCATGGCTCGGTTCGTTCCTTCAATGTTGTCCTAAAAGGATATTGTCCGGTTAACAGCCCATAACGAGTTTGTACGCATAGTCCGGCAGGAGCATGAGCGTCGGTAAATCTCATACCCTGTTTGGCTAGCTGATTCAGGTTTGGTGTATCTATTTTTGATTCATGGTTATAGGCCTGAATGTCGCCGTAACCCATATCATCTGCCATGATGAAGATGATGTTAGGCTTGAGTCCTGAGTCGTCTGCTAGGAGACTAGCAGGGGAGGTCGATAAGAAACCGATGCCGAATGTGAGCAGCAGTAGAGTACGGGCCAAAAACTGATTCATAAAATAATCCATGATTAAAGATCTTCGTAATTGACGATGTGAGGAAGTTTGGAGTCGGAGTAACGCTCAAGGTTGAAAGGGTCCTTCAGGCTTCTCTCTGAGGCAGCAGCTTCCGAAAATTTACCTTCCCCGGCTAAGACGTAACCTTGAGCAACGACCTGAATATCAGACCCCAGTTTGCTCAAGAGGTTCGTGGCCAGAGTCAGATTGCGTGAGTCGTCGGGACTTGTAGCATAAGCGAATACGCCATAATAAGTCACGGCCTGCTCTTCCGGAAACAGCTGAAGTGCAGTTTCTAGTTGGTGCTGAGCTTCTTTGAACTGCTGATTCGCTAATTGGCAGTAGATCAATAATGTCATTGCCGGTTGATCTGCAGGGAAAAGATCAACAATATGTTGCAGATGAGGAATCGCGGCGGCCTGATCATTGTTTTGTAGAAGTGTGTTGACGTAGGTTTGCCGGATTTCCCGGCTGTTAGGCTCGATTTCCACTGCCCGCTGTAAATGTGATAGCGCTGTATTCATATCACCATTCGAAAGTGCGATCAGTCCTAATCCGGTCATGGCCCGCGAGTGATCCGGAGCGATCGTCAGCGTGTTGTTGAAGTGTGTGGTTGCCGCTTGCAATAGCCCCATGCGAAATTTGGCCAGCCCCAGATTTAGATGTAGTGAAGGATCATTCGGAGCGTCTTTTAAGGCGTCGGTATAGAGTTTAATGGCGCGTGGATAGTCACCAGACAGGAAAAGAGCTGAATCACCACGAGCCCGTAGAGCTGCAGGTGAATCTCTCAGATCTTCGACAGACTGCATAAGTTCGTCATGAACGGTCAATTCGATCGCGGCTTGTTCAAAAGCGGTTTTATGCAGCCGGGCCTGACGGTTGTTCCCGAGTTTGTTGTAGGCCATCATCAGGCTGTAATGTGTGTTTCGGGCATTAGGATTTAATTGCAATGCTTGCTGTAGGTGGACTAGTGACAATTCAGGGTCAGTAGTGATTGCAAGTTTTCCGAGGCTCCAGTGAACGATGGCACTGTTTCGACTTTGTAGAGCTTTTTCAAATGCCGCCTCGGCCTCTTGAGGCTGGTCGATGGATAGATAGGCGTTGCCCATAAAGTAGTGAATGGCGTGAAGCACATCCGGACGATTTGATTGTCGCGATACATAGATGGACTCGGCACGCTTTAAATGCGTAATCGCAGAGTGCGTGTTATCTGTATCAAGGTGGATTTGAGCCAGTAAGTAATTCCAGGAAAGGCTGTTGTCGGGATCCAGTAAAATGGCATTGTTGTAACACTTCGCTGCTTCGTCGAGAAAACTATAGGCGTGCAACAACTGCCCAACGGTTCCATACTCAGATGCGAGTTCACCCTTTGTTAATGGGAGTTCTTTTTCACCGGCTTGAATTTGAATTAACGATGTACATGCTAAAGAGATCTTTTCATTGGCAACTTTATCCAGCTTACTTAGCTCCGGTAATGCAACGGGCTGTACGCCTGCTGGTATGTCGTACGCTGATTGGTTACATCCCAAAAGTAACAACAGCGAAACAATTTGGGTAAACAGGACAATTCTCACTCCACTACCCCTTCGCCCTTTTTTAGAGTGACGTATTGATCAATCTGTATGTCTTTGAAAGTCTCTACCGAATCGTCAGACCAGTGGACACGTAACGTGACGTCATCTGCGTAATGACCGAGTCCGAAGATGACACGAGGGTCGTTGGTGGATAGATAGCTTCCATCGGTTCGGGGAGTGCGAATAAGTGTGTGATTGTCACCTAACTCTGCAACAATCCGGCATTGAAGTTTCGGAGTGCTTTGGTCAGCTGTCTGTAAGGATACACCAAGCCAATGGGCTTGAGATTTGACACGATTGAGAAACAGCCTGGCGGGGCCGCTATTATTACTAATCAGAATATCACTAAAACCGTCGTTATCGAGGTCGCCAAAGGATGCACCTCGAGTGACTTCGAGGTGATCACATAATGCGCCAGCGACATCAGTTATGTTGTCGTAAGTTTTACCCGAAACATTTCTAAATAGCTGGTTACGCTCCTGAAGTGGATAGACTTCGCCAAGTCGTTGCCGTGCTTCAATGAAATTGGTTGCTCCATTGGCCATAAATAAGTCAAGCCACCCATCGTTGTCATAATCGAACCAGGCCGTACCAAAAGCTGTATAGCCGATACTTGGATTACCTAAATGAAATTGGTCAGTTGCATCTTCAAAAAAACCGTCCCCTAAATTGAGGTAGACAGTATTGGTTTCTTCGGCCCAATGCCCAATCACCAGATCTTCATCACCATCACCATCAATATCAGCAGCATCGACGCCCATACTACCTTCGGCAAGACCGTTGATATTACAGGCACATCCGCGAATTAATGCTTCGTCCTCAAATGTTGAGTCCTGCTGATTTATCCAGAGATGATTATGACCGGCGTCATTGGCAACATAGATATCCGGCCACAGATCGTTATTAAAATCGCGTATCAGCACTCCTAAACCAGCATCTTGCTTCTGAGCGATGCCTGATAGGGCTGAGATATCCTTAAACGTCCCGTCCTTTTGGTTTAGATAGAGCCGATCAGGTTCGGGAGCCCCACTTTTGGGACCACAGTAGCCGATCGCGCCGCTTGGTAGGTAGCAGGGACGGTGAGTGTCATAACCAAATGTAATGTAATTACTTACAAAAAGATCGTCCCAGCCGTCTTTGTTAATATCGACAAAGGCTGCGCTAGTACCCCATTGTGGTGATGCTACTCCGGCGACATCGGTGATGTCTGAAAAAGTACCATCACCGTTGTTTTTTAGCAGTTGGTTTTTACCCCAGTTGGTTACATACAGATCAATCCAGCCATCCTTGTTAAAGTCTGTCACTGCGGCTCCCATACCGTAACCCAAGGCATTGATTCCAGATTCCTCCGTTACATTCACAAAGTTGAGCGTCGCTTGCCCAGCCTCGTTAATGGTCAGATCATTGCGATACAGTTGGTCCCGGGGTGCAGCCTTCGGCGGGTATATGGAGTCTTCTACAGAAGTGTCTTTTCCCATTAAAGCGCCTTGGATCAGATAGATGTCCAAGTCGCCATCGTTGTCGTAATCGAAAAGAACGGTACCGCTTCCCATTAGTTCCGGTAGAAACAACCCACCCGTCATACCGTTGTAGTGGGTGAAATTCAGTCCGACATCGGACGTGACATCATCGAATGGCTGAGCGTCCGATGGAATTGGATTTACGGACTCTGTTTTAGGATGCGATGAATCGCTAATGACCGGAGTCTGTTTTTCCCCACACCCAATGGCAAAAAGTAACGGTAGTAAGTAGCAGAAAGACCTCATGCAGTTCTTATACTCGCCACCGTTTGGGATGTAAAGATAGACAATAACATGTGTCAAAATCTAAACGACCGGCTTTATTCAAACTTGGATTTGATCGCGATGCTAATGTCAAGTTCGGCTGGAATTTCCATGCCCTGAATCGCGAGTTTAATTTCACCCTGTACGTGTAGATCGAATTCGGAGTGGACAACCTGCTGTTTAGCAGAATCGAAGTAATAGGTTGTGGCTCCATTGACAATCTTCATGTCCGTGGCAGCAATGGTCGGGGCCCCCGGAGCCGGAGCATCCTGTTGAAACTCGACATCCGAATAGCTGACGGTGACCTTATGAAGACGGACACCATTTTTATTTTCCACACCCATATATTTGTTAGTCGCGGTGTGTGTGAATTTGGCACCCTGTCCCAGATCAGTCGATGTTTCCTTTTTCCAAATATCACCAGGCTTTACAGGGATCCCGTTGTATCCCTCGATCTCAGAATTTGCTCGATCTTTTAGTACCTGAGGATCAAGATCGGCTTGCAAAAGCGTCTTCCCCGGTTCAGCCAGCTCATCGAGGCCTTCTGCCTTTGTTTGAACCGAGATGACCTTTCCGTCTTTATTGAAGACTAATGTCGTTTCGCTCTTCGCCATAACTTCCATCACATCGACTAGGAAATCGGCTGCCGTACCCTGAGGTTTGGCTCCTTCTTTGGAGTCAAACTTTAACGTCACGCCGCCTGGCAGCGTTGTTTCATCAACCAGAGAATCAAAAGTTTCAACAACTTTGATACTTCCGTCTGCAGCAGGCGTCGAAGTTTCCCGGTTGAGCACTGACATTCGCTTTTGGCCGGTGACTAATTCCTGACCTGCGACCTTGAGAGTCTGCGAAATCTCTATAGAGAGTAAGGCTTTTTGCTTACCGGGTTTGGGAGGTCCCGGTTTAATGACAATTTGTGCTGAAGCGACGTGCGTCAATAGCACCACCATTGCCAGACTGATAAATTCTGTGGCAGTTTTCATGGCACGACCTTTCTGTGGACGGTGTAGTTGGACTGTTGGATTATAAGTGATTCTGTAGAGAAGAGTAATGATTGGCGGTGAATTCCAAAAATGTCGAAAACGCTCATTCGTCTTCATAACATCCTCCTGTTATGAGATAATAAAAGCCCCCCTTAAGAAGCCTTCCACTATTCATTGGATAATCATTGGTACGATGATGCGAGCGGTTAACAAAGCCTCATTTAGTTTGCTGGTCCTAATTCTGTTGTCCGGCATCCTCCATGCCGAAGAGAAGCAGGATCCTGCTCAAATCGAATTTTTTGAAACTAAGATTCGGCCTGTTTTAGTACAGCATTGTTACTCATGTCACAGTCTCGAAAGTGATTCTGTCAAAGGGGGCTACTTGTTGGACAGTCGTAAAGCTATTCGTCAGGGTGGTGATTCCGGTGCGGGAATTGTCCCCGGTGAGCCGGAAGAAAGTCTGTTGCTCAGTGCGATGAAGTATGAGTCCTTTGAGATGCCTCCGAAGGGGAAATTGCCCGAGCAGGTCATCAAAGACTTTGAGACCTGGATTAAAAATGGTGCAGTGGATCCTCGCGAAGGTGGTCAGGTTATTATCCGTAGCTCTATAGACTATGCCAAGGCTGCTGAATTCTGGGCCTTTAAAAAGCCAGTGGCTCATACCGTGCCGGATGTGAAACAAGATCAATGGGTGAAAACGGAGATCGATCGTTTTGTGCTCGCGAAACTTGAATCCAATCTGATGCAGCCGGGAGCTGCTGCCGACAAACGAACATTGATTCGTCGCGCCTACTACGACCTAATAGGGCTACCTCCCACCCCGGAGCAGATACAGGTGTTTCTGAATGATCAGAGTTCAGAGGCTTTTTCGCGGGTGATCGATGAATTGCTGGCATCCGAACATTACGGGGAACGATGGGGTAGATACTGGCTTGATGTTGCACGGTACGGCGAAGATCAGGCTCATACATTTAAGGCCCGGAAATATCCCCGCGGATATCTATATCGTGACTGGGTCGTGCAGTCGTTTAACAAGGACATGCCGTATAACACGTTCGTAAAGTATCAGGTGGCAGGAGATCTGATTGAAGGCGGAGACCAGCACGAGCGAATTGCGGCTTTAGGGCTCTTTGCCTTGGGCCCGGTTTACTATGCCGAAAATGTGGAGAAAGCAAAGGCCGCTGCAGATGAATGGGATGATCGGATTGACACGGTGAGTCGGGGAGTGCTTGGATTGACTGTATCCTGTGCTCGCTGTCATGACCATAAGTATGACCCGATTTCAACAAGTGATTACTACGGACTCGCGGGTCTGTTCGCCAGTACTAACTACCAGGAACGACCTGTTGTGTCCGCTGAAGTGGTACAGAGTCGGAAAGCGAAAGATCAGGCGGTAAAAGATAAAGAGCTTGAGATTAACCGGGTATTGGTGGAAGTAGGCCGCGATTTGCGTCCCTCATTAACAAGTGAAATCCCCAAATACGTAGTCGCGTCTTTCAAATTTCTTGAACGTCGGAAAGTCGAAAACGACAACAAAAAGAACTATGCTGCTGTCTTAAAAGAGTCAGGCCTCAGTGAAACGTTGTTAAAACGCTGGGTTGCCTTGCTGCAAATGAAAAACAAAAGACAACGTTCAGAACACCCTCAGTTTGCTGCCTGGTTTGCCTGGGTTGACACTTTGCCCGGTGACAAAGATCAGTCCGCCGATGAAAGTCTGATCGCGAAAGCGACAGAATTGGGGGACGCCCTGCAGCAGCAGCTTGAATCTAAACTGGCGGATCGTGAGAAACTATTTAAGCTCTTTGGTGAAAATGTGGCATTTGTAAAGCAAGAAGATGTCGCCAAAGTTCGGCCAGGTGTTATTCCGTTAGGCAATTTGTTTGATGATGGAAAAACAGTTCCCCTGGATGGAGCACTGGCATCAGACGCATTGGGTGCAGTGGCTGAACCCACCGACTTGGGGATTCTAAAGACAGCCTTTGGCTGGGGTGAACGGATTCATATCGGTCCTGAAATTGACTTTGACTTTGTGCATTTGGGGGCTGATACGAATGCGTATGGAAAAGTTACCAATGATGCCTGGCTGGACCGAAATGGCATCTCTACTCGGGGCCAGGGATATACCTCCGCAGGTAAGCGGGATGAGCAGGGTATCGGTATGCACTCCAATGCTTTGGTGACCTTTGATCTGGATGAAATTCGTAAGGCCGGATTACTACCTCAGGATCAGGCATTTCGATTCAAAGTTGACCGTGCGGGATTGAATGATGATGTTCGCAACTCGAATGCCAGTGCTCATCTGGCCGTGATTATGTCCCGACCTCATAAAGATAAAAAGGTGATGGATGCGATTTTGGCCGGTTATGTGAATGGGCAAAAAATGCAGATAACCTACAGCGATTTCACCTATTACTTTACCGGAGTCATTCCACCAGAGGTGAAGGGTGACGGTCAGTTTTTCGAGATGGATCTTGAAGTGCCAGCTGAGGCCAGGTTTATAACACTAGTGACTACAGGTGCTGGTAATCCGAATGACAATACGATTAGTTCTGATCATGCCGTTTGGTCAGGTGTGCGATTGGAATTGGACCCATTACCAAACGAAGAAACGGCAGATGTAGAAATTAGCAAAGCGGATTTGATGAACGAAACGCTTCGCCAGGATGCAACGTTGCTGTCGCTAATGCTTTATGAGGAAGGACTGCTTGCTCTGCCACCCAACGAAGTGGAGGGGCGATTGGAAGGAACGCCTAAAGAGAGGATTGTTACTCTTAGAGAAGACCACTCCCAGTTAAAAAAAGAAGCAGAAGCTATTCAGATTCTAAATGCTCACTCATTAACAGAGGGCAATGCACAGGATTTACCAATCTATCTGGCAGGCGATCCGGGTAAAAAAGGTGATATTGCAAAACGAGCAAACCTAGCCATTTTTACCGATGGAGAGAAAGTTCCCTATGAACCTCAAGGTAGCGGTCGTCTGGAATTTGCGAATTCCATTGCTTCCGACGACAACCCACTGACTGCCCGTGTGATGGTGAACCGTATTTGGGCCGGCCACTTTGGTAAAGGGTTAGTAGGGACACTGAGTAATTTCGGTACGCTAGGTGAACGGCCCACGCATCCACACTTACTGGACTATCTGGCAGTGGAATTTATGAAAAATGAGTGGTCGATGAAGCACATCCATCGCCTGATTATGAATTCGGCAGTGTATCAGCAGAGTAGTACTTTCAATGCGCAGAAATTTGAGGCGGATCCCGAAAATAATTTGTTATGGCGAATGAATCGTCGTCGTCTTGAAGTGGAACCATGGCGGGATGGCTTATTAGCTGTTTCCGGTGAACTTCAATTAGACATGGGAGGGCCATCTGCGGAGTTGGATAATGCAGGCAATAAGCGTCGAACTTTGTATGGTTTTATCAGCCGTCACCGCCTAAATGAGTTACTTCGATTATTTGACTTCCCGGATCCCAATATTACGGCTGCAGCCCGACCTGTTACCACAGTTCCTCTGCAGCAGTTGTTCGTATTGAATAGTGATTTTATGATGAATCGAGCCCGTGCTCTTAGCGTCCGCGTTCGTAGTGAAATGGAAGGATCCATCGAAGAAAAGATAAAGCAGGTTTTTGAGTTGTTGTATGGCCGAGTGCCAGAGGATGCCGATATTCTTCTCGGCAAGCAGTTTCTCGAAGCCGTTGGTAGTGAATCCGGTATGGAAAACGCTTGGGATCAGTATTCATTAGCGTTGTTAAGTGCCAATGAATTTATGTTTGTAGATTAATCAGAGCTCGTGAAAATTTTTACGAGTTGAATAAAACGATAGCAGAAGAATTATGTACGATCGTCAAATTGTCGATAACCCACTGGTAAAAAACAGTCTTGTTTCTCGTCGTCAACTTCTGAAGTCCAGTGGAGTTGGTTTCGGGATGCTGGGCCTATCCGCTTTGCTGGCTGAAGAGCAAAAGCTGGATGCGGTAGTTAAATCCACCAGTCCCTTGATTCCTAAGCAAACTCACCATGCCCCTCGTGCCAAGCATGTCATTTTTCTGTTTATGAATGGTGGCCCGTCCCATGTCGATACATTTGATCCCAAGCCTGAATTGAAAGCACAGGAAGGCAAAACCGGCCGTGGCGGTAAGTACATGCCATCTCCGTTCAGCTTTGGAAAGTACGGCGACGCGGGTATCGATATGAGTGAGTTATATCCTCACTTGGGTAAAGTAGCGGATGATCTTTGTATTCTTCGAGGAATGCATACTACGACGCCGAATCATGAGCCTGGATTGCTGATGATGAATAGCGGAAATCAACAGCCCATTCGGCCTTGTCTGGGCTCCTGGGTTACCTATGGTCTGGGTACCGAGAATCAGAATCTCCCGGGTTTTGTAGTGCTGTGTCCCGGAAAACCGGTGGTTGGCCCGGCATTATGGGGCAATAGTTTTCTGCCCGGGATCTACCAGGGAACTCATATCAATAATTCCAAGGTCGATCCTAAAAATGTAATTGGTCATATCAATAACAAGAATTTGACTCCGGATGCACAGCGTCGGTTGCTCGACTTGTTGCAACAAAGCAATAAACGTCACCTCGAAAAGCGAACAGCGGATCTCAATCTAGAAGCTCGGATTCAGTCACTCGAAGTCGCCTATGGAATGCAGTTCGAAGCCCAGCAAGCCTTTGACATCACACGGGAAACGCAGGAAACAATCGATGCCTATGGCGAAGGACAGTTTGCTAACGGTTGTCTGGTCGCACGGCGGCTGGTAGAACGCGGCGTTCGCATGGTTCAAATCTATTACGGTTCCGGACAGCCTTGGGATGCACACGGAAATATCATGGATCATAAACGCGATGCCGGTAAAAGCGATCAGCCGATTGCGGCATTGATTCAGGATCTGAAACAACGAGGCTTACTTGATGACACCCTAATCATATGGGGAGGTGAATTCGGTCGTACACCAACGGCGCAAGGCAAAACCGGTCGTAATCACCATAACACCGGTTTCACAACCTGGCTTTGTGGTGGTGGAGTCAAAGGTGGCACGATTTATGGTGCCACTGATGAACTGGGGGTTGATGCGGTTGAGGGACGAATGGACGTTCATGATTTGCATGCTACGATCCTTCATCTGCTGGGCATCAATCACGAAGAATTAACGTTTCGTTATAGTGGTCGCGATTTCCGACTTACCGATGTATTCGGCAATGTGAATCACGATATTCTTAGCTAGTGCCGGGACACGATTGACCGGCGGTTTATGGGAAAATTCGAGTGCTCGGATTGGTAGGAATCGGCTGGCGAATGACCAGTTGTTTAATTATCTAACTCCTCCACTTCCGTACTTGTCGATTTGCAGGCTGCGAATTAAATTGAAACACTCAGCGGTGGCTGTAGCTCAGTTGGTTAGAGCACTGGATTGTGGTTCCAGGGGTCGGGGGTTCGAATCCCCTCAGCCACCCTCGGGCTGCTCAGGCAGCAGATAAGCACGATAGTAGATTCTATCGTGCTTTTTTATGCGCCGTTAGTACGTAATCCAAAGGAATACTTTTCCAGCTTCGTCGGTGCGTAATTCACTGCGTAATCCACCCTGAGATAATGCCCGATCAATAATCTTTTTGTAAAACGTTTTACCGGCGGGGATATCAACTCGTTTTTCCAGACTTAAACCACGGCGTTGGATTTCACCGTAATCGATAAGCATCGGAGTTTTAAGTCTGGGAGCAATGGCATTCAGGGTTTTGGAGATTTCGGTCGCCTTAATCTCAACATCTAATTCGTTGAAGAGATCTGGAGCGGCCTTTCCAGCATTGACTTCCAATGCCCAACCCGTTGGCCAGAATTCTTTATCTTTTTGATGTTGTGAAATCATGACTTGCACTTCCCCTCCAACAGGTTTCTCGGGGTACATTACCAAGCCCACAGATTTTAATACCATCGCCATCGCCGACCCACTCGTTAGGCCTTTGAGTTCTCCAGGGAATGGAGCTTCACTAAACAAAAATCGACGAGCATTGGTATCGACGCCAACACGGACCTTCCAAACCTGCGAAATACCACGAATGACATCCTTGGTGGCTCGGTCTTTGGTCGACAGGGTAACCGGTTTCGAAAGTTCGTCATAGACCATCACGATTTGGTCTTTGGTGAGACCATAGGCTCCTTTTTCCGCAGTTAGATTTGTGGGGCCATCGCCACTAAGCCGGGCAATCCAAGCTTTCGCCGCGTCGAGATCTCCGTACTTTATCGTTCCGTTGGGAAGATGTATTTTTGTTCCGGAGAGAATTCCAGTTACGATATAAAGTTGGTTCGCTCCTTTACCAACGGATTTTACTTCAGGTTGATCGGTCGGCTTGATGCTACGAGCGCGGACATTTTTGAATCCAGCCTTCTGTAACAGATCAATCCATTTTCGAACGAGGGCGAAATCAGGGACGCCATCCATCGCTAGCTCGAGGTCTACTACGGGAGCTGCTTTGGCGGTTGCTGTAGACATACAAGGACAAAGGAGGATGCCGAATAATATAGGAAGAAGCAGACGAGATTTCACCAGAGTGAGTCTTTCATTTTTGCAAGCTTAAGAATGGATCGTGCTGAAGAATTTTACCTCCATACATAGATCAAAGACAAGTAAGAAACTGGCGTGGCAGACTAGTGCCATCCTGACAGCAGAAGTTTTGATGATTGTTGGCTAGAATGTAGGTATGTATTCGATATGGCGACAACATGTTCTGCTGATTCTTTGCTTCGCAACATGGGCGTTCTTTGCTACGTCCGGTAGCGTTTCCGCTCAGGATGAAGCCAATGGATTCTCTCAACAACTGGAAGCTCTGGCTCTCAAATGTGATGAATTACGTCTCAAACATCAGGCAGAAATTACCAGACAATGGATCGTACCGGCTCGGCCTGATCAGCAAATCTACTATCCGTTTCAAAATGTCGATCATTTTCGGCCAGCCGCGACTGCGACTCAATTGGAAAAATTCTGGTACGAAAGGTTTATAGAAATTCGAAATGCGGAGGCCGAGCGTCTTTACCAGCAGGCATTGCAATTGGAAGATACATCGCAGGCATATCGCTTATTGCATCGTGTGCTGCATGAAAATCATCGCCATCGTCAGGCCCGGAAGCTGCTTGGGTACTCAGACTCCACGGTGCTGCAGTTAAGACCAAATGCTGTTCGGGGGAAAAAAATTGCACCGCTGACCGGCTGGCAAGCCGGTGAATATTACACGGTGAAATCTGCGCATTTTGAAATCACTACGAATGCGACAGCAGCAGAAGGAGTTGCACTGGCACGGGAATTGGAAACAATGTACACCGTCTGGCAACAGGCATTTGTGGAGTTTTGGTGTAATAAGGCGGCATGGAAGAAGAAGCTGTCTGGTGAAAATGCCCTGCTGTACAATAAACGAGTCCATCGAATTATCTTGTTTGCCGAACAGGATGAGTACATTCAATTTTTCAGACAGCGATCATTTCAAAACCTTAATTCCTCCGGTTTTTACAGTTCGTCATCTAAAACAGCCTTTCTGCATCTTGGCAAAACGATTGCTAATCCATGGCTACATGAAGTGGCACATCAACTTTTTTTTGAGTTGGGACCGGCCTTGCAGAATATTGCTGAAGAACAAAATGTTTGGGCGATTGAAGGAGTGGCAACCTATATGGAGTCATTACAGGACTTTGGCCGCTTTGTAACCCTTGGTGGCTTTGAATCAAAAAGATTGCAGTATGCTCGCTTTCACACTTTGGTAAATCAATCCTACGAGCCTTTGGAGCAACTGACTACACTGGGCAATCGACAGCTCACGGTTCATCCGAGAATTGTAACGCTATACTCGCAGTGCAGTGGTTTGGCGCACTTTTTACTTGACGGCAAGAACGGGCTCTACCGTCAGGCATTTCTTGACTTGTTACGCAAGATCTATACCCGTACAGATACAGGTGGTTCACTTGCGCAGCTTGCCAGAATTTCTTATCAGCAATTGGATGAAGAATACCATCAGTTTTTGGTGATAGATGATGAAGATTTAAGCCGATTACGACCCAACACGGAATTGGCTGCATTTTGCGCAGCTCATAGTCATGTGACAGACACCGGTCTTGCGAAACTGAAAGGCCAGCAAAATTTAACCTGGCTAGATTTGACAGGTTGTTCTGTCAGCGATAACAGCATCCCGCTGTTTCAATCGCTGCCAGGTTTACGAGAAGTTATGTTGGATGGGACCAACGTGAGTGATGATTCGGTGAAGGTTCTGGCGAATCTGCAAAATTTGGAATTATTGGATTTGGCCAATACCAAAGTGACTGACAAAGCACCGCAAATGCTTGCCGGGAAACCAACCCTGACCGTTTTGTATCTCACCGGAACTCAGGTTACTGATCTAGCAGCGCCTAATCTGGAGACGATCGTGAACCTGGAGATTTTGGAACTAAGTGGTACGAAGATGAGTGTCGAGGTTAGGGATAAGTTAAAATCCAATCTCCTAAAACTGCAACCCTGAATAACAGAAGATTTATTGGCAAAGTGACCTACAATGAGACCGTGGATATTATCCGAGACAAATTACGGCTATATTAAAGAGAATCCTTATGATGTGGCGGTGCTTCCCATGGGAGCAACGGAACCACACAACTTACATCTGCCCTATGGAACGGACCATTACGAGGCAGAAGATATTGGCTCGCGCGTCTGTGAAGCAGCTTATCAACAGGGTGCCAAAGTTGTCCTTTTACCAACGGTTCCCTATGGAACGGAGACAAACATGCGTCACTTTCCACTGGCCATGAATTTGTATCCCACAACGCTTTTCAAAGTAATCGAAGATTTGGTGGAGTCACTGGTTCGTAGCGGAATTCGTAAAATTGTCCTTCTTAACAGTCATGGAGGTAATGAATTCAAACCATTGTTACGGGAATTATCAGGTCAGACGGAAGCTCATCTGTTTTTGACAAACTGGTTTCGAATGCTAGAGGACGTGTATCACGATATTTTTGAGCACAAAGAAGATCATGCCGGGGAAATGGAAACGTCGTTAATTCTGGCCTATCGAAGTCATTTGGTGGCTAAAAATGAAGACGGCTCCTTAAATGCTGACGACGGTATCACTCAGCCAACTCGTTTTGAAGCAGTTAATAAAGGTTGGGTCGGGCTAACCAGACAATGGGACTTACTAACCTCTAATAGCGGTTCCGGTTATCCTCATGAAGCGACAGCCGAGAAAGGCGAAAAGCTGATGGAAATTCTAGTGCAACGACTCGGCGGGTTTTTGGTCGAGCTCGCTAATTCACCGATCGATGAGAAGTTCCCATTTTAGTTTTCTCCGCGAAGCATGTTTTTTGAGATTGTCATTGGACTTCATTCGCAAAAAAAGGCAGGTGCTGATTGTAGCACCTGCCTTTTGTAATGATGACGTTAGGGGGATAGCTTAGTTATCAAAAGCGTCGTCAAACTGGACATCTGACGGAGAGATATCGACAGCTTTCGTGAACGCACAAGCTTCCGTTGCTCCCTGGTCTCGCTGCATACCGCAGTCTTCCCATTCGATGGAGAGAGGGCCTGTGTAATTAATATCGTTGAGTGCTCGTACGATTTCTTCGAAATTAACTTCACCACGACCCGGGCTACGGAAATCCCAGCCACGACGTGAATCACCAAAATTCAGATGGCTACAGTTGATCCCTGAACGTCCGTTGAGAGTACGAATCGCGTCCTTAATGTGGACATGATAGATTCGATCGGGAAAATAGCGAATGAATTCGACCGGATCGACACCTTGCCAGATTAAGTGGCTGGGGTCAAAGTTGAAGCCAAATTCTTCACGATGGTCGACAGCTTCAAGTGCTCGCTCTGCCGTGTAAATGTCGAATGCTATTTCCGTAGGGTGTACTTCCAAGGCAAATTTAACGCCACATTCCCCGAATACATCGAAGATCGGATTCCACCTTTCAGCGAACAGATCAAACCCAGCCTGGATCATGGATTCGGGTACAGGCGGGAAGGAGTACAGCAGATGCCAGATGCTGGAGCCAGTAAATCCGTTGACGATATCGACACCAAACTTCTGTGCCGCACGAGCAGTGTTTTTCATTTCTTCGATGGCTCGTTCATTCACGCCTGCAGGATCGCCATCACCCCAAACGTGTTCAGGAAGGATGGCCTGATGACGTTCGTCGATATGATCGAGAACTGCCTGACCAGCCAGATGCGCGCTGATCGCTTTACAGATCAGACCGTTGCGTTCGAGCTGCTCGTGCTTTTCACTACAGTAGTTTTCGTTTTCCAATGCTTCGACCACATTGAAATGGTCACCCCAGCACGCAAGTTCAATTCCGTCATAACCAAATTCCTTGGTTTTTTGACACATTGTTTCTGCCGGGAGATCTGCCCATTGGCCGGTGAATAGTGTTACCGGACGTGCCATGGTGTACTCCTTAGGTATTTAAAAGGGTTTGAATGATTTCGGATGGAGATAACGTAAACGTTATGCTTCTTATTTTGATGCTGTCAGCGGCGACATACAAGTCCCGAAACCAAAGGTGATAAGATGTGGTGATTAGCTTAATAGCGTTTCGAGTTGCTCGACCAGCGATGCAAACTGTTGTAGCGCGGTGTTAACCGGATCCGGTTGTTCCATATCCACTCCGGCATCACGCAGTAAATCCAGTGGGTCTTTACTACAGCCACCTTGTAGGAATTGTAGATAGTCTTCCAATTCCTGCTGGCCACCATGGAGTACTCGTTTGCTTAAAGCAATAGCAGCAGAAAGGCCAGTGGCATATTTATAGACATAAAAAGCACGATAGAAATGGGGAATCCTGAAGCATTCCAGCGACAGACAGTCGTCCACGACGAAGTCTGGCCCGAAGTAGTCCTGTAATAACTGAGCGTAGACGTCACGGAAGGACTGAACGGTGAGTGGTTTCCCGCTTTCTGCCATTTCATGCGTAATTTTCTCGAATTCAGCAAACATTGTTTGACGAATGATTGTGCCTCGAATTGCATCGATATCACGGTTAATCAGATACGCTCGTTCCCGATCATCCTCTGCGTGCTTCATCATGTAATCACTAAGTAGCTGTTCGTTGAATGTGCTGGCTACTTCGGCGACGAAGATGGTGTAATTGTAGTATTCGAAACTCTGATGCTTCGAACTGTAATAAGAGTGCATTGAATGTCCGGCTTCGTGGGTTAGCGTAAAGACATCGTTGAGAACCTCAGGCTTGTAGTTCATAAGAATGTAGGGGTCACCGATGTAACTGCCTGCGCTAAAGGCTCCGCTTTGTTTTCCGGCATTTGGATACCGATCACACCAACGTCCTCGCAGCCCTGCTTCCAGCACATCACAGTAGGAACTTCCAAGCGGTTGCAGTGACTGCATGACTAAATCGGTGGCCTGATCCCAGCTGCGATTCACCTGCAAATCACTAATAATAGGTACGTAGGTATCGTAATGATGGATTTCCTCAAGCTCCATCAACTTGCGTCGAAGTTCGTAGTATTTGTAGAGTGGCTCGAAGTTATTACGGACAGATTCGATCAGATTGTCATATACACTTTGAGGAACATTGTCGGGGAAAAGTGCTCCGGAAAGAGCGCTGTCGTAGCCCCGTGCCCGAGCATAGTAAACATCTTTCTGGATAGATCCTCCCAGAGTTGCAGCCAGAGTATTCTCGTGGGCTTCGAACTGGCTGTAATACTGATGAAAAGCGGTCTTTCGAACATTTCGGTCAGGTGAGATTAGGAATTGACTAAAAGTCGCGTTTCCTAGCTCTACTAACTCACCATGCTCATTTTCCACTTCGCCAAATTTGAGATCGGCATCATGTAGCTGGCGAAACGTCTTGGCCGCAGATTGAGCCATTTCCGCCTGCATCGCCAGAAGTTGCTCTTCTTTTTCACCCAATGTGTGTGGGCGATAACGCAGGACGCGTTCAAGTTGTAACCGGTAGTGCTGCAGACATTCAGATTGCATGTAAGATTCGATCGTGGCAGCGTCAATTGCCAGCAATTCAGGACGAATCCAGCTGGCAGCCTGTGCTGCCCGTGCTCCTAGATTTTGCATTCTGGCCTCAAGAGCCTGGCTTTGACTATCCGCCTGATCTTCCGTCAATCTTAAGAAAGCAAAGTATCCGAGTCGCTCCAACAGTAGTTCCATTTCACTGTCGAAGGCGAGAAGTTCGGCTAGTGTTTCAGCATTTTCGCCCAGTCGCCCCTGAAAGGCCGAGTACTTTTCAAGCTTTTCCTCCGCCAGAGTGTAATCGGCTTCCCAGCCAGCTTTATCTGAGTACAGACTAGAAAGATCCCATGTATCAGATTCGGCGACGCTGCTGCGGGGTGGAAGTGATTTTACTTGTGCTTCACTCATGATTGTGATTACCTAAAAACGAAGTCTATACTTGTGTGTTGTGGCAGAAAGGCTGGCAGTAATTACCATCGCCAGACGCCAGCGCCCCATGCCAGGCCGGCGCCAAATCCGCTAATTAAAACATGTTGACCGGCGGCCACTCGTTGTTGTTCAACGGCTTCGGCGAGAGCTAATGGGATACTGGCAGCGGATGTGTTTCCATATTTATCCAGATTGACAAAAACCTTTTCCATCGGCAGGCCAAGATCGTTGGCGGCTGCATCGATGATGCGGATATTCGCCTGATGGAACAATGTCAGATCAATTTCGTCTGCTGTCAAGCTAGCGGCATCAAGGACCTGATTGACTGAATCAGAAAGAGTGCGAATAGCCCATTTGAAGACACTGCGGCCATCCATTTTGAGGAACTGTAGGTTTTGCGCGAGCGATTCCGGTGTGGCTGGACAGCGGGTTCCGCCTGCTGGTTGCTCAAGTAATTCCGCGCCATGACCGTCGGCGCCTAAAGTATAGGAAATGAATCCCTGTTGCTCCGATCCCGGCCCTATTACAACAGCACCCGCGCCATCGCCAAACAGCGGGAAGGTTTTCATATCCTTCGGGTTGACCGTGCGACTCATTAGATCTGCCCCAATTACCAGCACGCGTTGATACGTTCCCGTCTTTATGAACTGCATACCGGTTACCAGGGCATACATAAAGCCTGAGCAGGCAGCACTAAGATCCATGGCCGGCGCATTCGAACCCAGCATACGTTGCACATGGCAGGCTGTGGAGGGAGTCGGTTGGTCGGGAGTAATGGTTGCCAGTAGAATCAGATCGATGTCCGAAGCGTCAATATTTCCATTTTCCAGGCATCGTCGGGCGGCTTCGTAGGCGATATCGCTGCAGGCTTGATGATCGCTTGCCCGGCAGCGTGATTGGATCCCTGTACGCTGAATGATCCAGTCCGCGTCGTATCCTAATTCGGCTAGTGCCTCGTTGGCGATCACATGCTCAGGAGTATAACAGCCTGAAGCCAGAATCTGGACACCCGTCAGTGAATTAACCTGTCGGCTCTTGGATGCCACGACAATTCTGTCGTTGTCGGATTCGGATGGGGCCTGATTGTCGCTCATGCAAATATTTGGTTAGAGAGAATAATCTAATTGGAAGTTAGTTATCGCGCTTCTTAGTTATACGAGGCGATCCGCCACGTCGACCCAACTTGCATTTTCATTGGATTCCAGAACTGCATCGGCAATGATTTGTGCGTTCAGTCCGTGGTCAAAGCTTGGCATTGCATCGCGTCCTTCAGTGATGGCAGAACAGAATTCCCATACCAGATCGTAACGGAAGACATCCGCAGGTTTGCCTTCAGCAGGATCACGCGGGCTGTCTGCCGGCTTTAAAAACTCCTGAGGAACGTCAACAGGTGATACGTCTTCACCAGTTCGTCCAAGCCAGATCTTATTAGGTTCATGCAGACGATAGCGAACGGTGGCTTCTGAGCCATTGATTTCAGCCAATTCATGACCAAACCCGTTAAAACCGTATCCCTTGGCGACAGTTGTGCCTTCCCAGACTCCCACACCTCCGTTTTCAAAAACCCCGATTAAAGCAGACCAGTCATCGACATCCGATGGTGGACACTGCTGACCATCGACAGTGACATCCCGAGGGCAGAATTGAGCAACTCCACCACAAAGCCGGTCAATTTTTCCCATGAGATCCATGGCAAAGTCAATTCGGTGGATGGTCATGTCAAACAGGTCGCCGGCCCCTGCTGTTTCTTTATATTGTCGCCAGCCCCAGCTGGTTTCAGGCCAGTCTAGAAAACGCTGACTGCGGAAATGGCGAGGCTGACCAATAGCTCCGGACTGGACTAAATGACGTATATATCGCATCGATGGAGCAAAGCGGTAGGTGAACGCAGTCATATGGACTACTCCAGCTTTGACAGCAGCATCTCGCATTTCACGGACTTGCTGAGCGTTGAGAGCAAGTGGTTTTTCGCACATGATGTGCTTACCGCCTTTGGCTGCAGCAATCGCCTGTTCGTGATGAGTAAAATTCGGAGTTGCAATAATGACCGCGTCGATTTCGGGATCCGAACAGATTTGGTTGAAATCCGTCGTCACTTTATCAATACCCCAATCACTTTTGCGTTGTTCAAGCAATGCCTCACTCATGTCGCAAGCCGCAACCAGTTCGGCTCGGGGGTCGATGCGAATACCTGGCACATGGTGATAATCACTGACAGCGCCAGCACCAATAATAGCAATGCGAATAGGGTTTGATGTTGTCGACATAGTGGCGTGTTCCGGGTGTTGTTTAGGTGTAAACGTAAAGATGTTATGTAATTGCCATCCCTTAGGCGGGAGCTCTGAATAAGAGACGTATAAAGCAGTTTAATGCGTTGGGAAAGACACCAAAACACCCTAGAGGTGGTATTTAATTGCTGGGAACTAATTAATTTCTAACAAACCCCCCGAAGTAGGGTGTTTGACTTCAGGGGGTGGAATTAGATTGAGTTCTTTAGCCGAATGCGAATGTGCCCTTTGTGAGGAAGACATCAGGGTGTCTCGCTGTTAAAGCTTATTAAAATCAAGACGATATATGTGCATTCTTGCCATTCAATATAAATCGGTGCCGGACGCACCAATTCTGGTTGCTGCAAACCGAGACGAATTCTACGACCGCCCAAGTACAACGCCCTCGATTCAGTCTGGGAAGCCCCGCATTTTAAGCGGAGTGGATCAGCAAGCTGGGGGAACGTGGCTTGGGGTTAATCAGCATGGACTGTTTGTAGCTGCTTGTAACCGTCGGAAGCTGATTCCGCCCGTAGTCCCTCGTTCCCGAGGTGTTTTGTGTCGCGAATTATTACGTAGTTCGTCGGCTCAGGAAGCAGTCGGGCTGGCGATGGACGAGTTACTGAGTAAACGATACGAAGGCGTGAATTATATCATTGCCGATGGAGAGACCGGTTGGGCTGTTCATGGTACGGATGAGCCTGAAGTTGTGCCGCTTAAAGAAGGCCTTAATGTTATTGGCAATCGCAATCTGAATGATCCACGTGATGAACGCTGCCAACTGGCAAGCCGTTTATTGACACTGCAGACATTGGATTCATCGGTTAAATTTCTGGCGGTTGCCAGCAAGGTATTTGCTCGTAGCCCCGTTTCCCCAATGCGACCAAGTATGGTGCTTCGTAGTAACGATCGCGGAACAGTAAGCTCCACCTTGCTGGCATTGGGTTTGAAGCCTCGCGATGCGATCTATCAATTTGCTGCTGGAGCTCCCGACGAAAATGGCTATGAAGATTATTCTCCAATGTTGCGAGATATCCTCAGCCGTGGCCTGCGGGAAGCTCGAGCCAAAGCTAAGGCGTAATCTCATTTCGATTACCAGTTTGCACTATTTCAAACTGTGCTGTTTCAGATCTGCCCTGGCTGCTGTTAAGCTGCTGCTTTACGCATTAAACTGAAAGAATTCTACCGTTTGACAGAATTTACCCAGAGCATGGAGGTTTGGAGATTCATGTATTCCAAAGAAGCACTAAAAGAGGTTGTCCGGGAGAAGGCACTTGAATTCGGAGACTTTACTTTGGCCTCAGGTAAGAAAGCAAGTTTCTATCTGGACTGTCGTAAGGTAACGTTAGATTCCCGAGGTACTCGGTTGGTTGCTCAGGGCATACTGGAATTGATAGGGGACGAGCTACCGGATGCTGTCGGAGGAATGGCCATTGGAGCGGATCCGATTACAGCCTCGATTCTGACAGAGGCAGACGCTCAGGGTAAATCAATACGAGGGTTTATTGTCCGCAAAGAAGCCAAAGAGCACGGAAAAGGCAATCAGGTGGAAGGTCCGGTTGCAGCTGGCGACCGTGTGATCATCGTGGAGGATGTGGTAACCACCGGTGGCAGTAGTCTGAAGGCAATCGAACACGTGGAAGCAGCCGGGCTAAAGGTGGAAAGGGTTATTGCCATCATCGATCGCCTCTCAGGAGGCCGTGAAGCCTTTGCAGCCAAGGGCTATGAATTGCAAACGCTGCTCACGATAGAAGATTTTGGTATTTCTGCCGAGTAATTTAGGTAACGGTATCTTCTGATAGGTGATATTGCAGTCGTCTTAGTGATGTTGCTGAACCAAATAATGAAATCAGCGGTGACTCTAACGATTGGTCGGACGCCGTATGATTCTGAAATTCTCCAGTCATAGTGCATCCTGCCAGAATCAGTTTATTTGTATCTTTGGCTGAATCGGTATTTTCACAAGAGGTCGTTTTCTCTTACTATTTCGGGTGAATGTTAGTGAACCGAGTAAGGAGTTCCTGAATTTACCATGTCGGCTTAAAACAGCAGTTGTAGCGAGAGCAAAAAACCTACGACTCCAAGGACCGCAAGTACCACCCACCAAAATGGGCGGCCATGCCAGGGGTTATAAGCAGCTGCTGATGGGGTTATGAACATCCCACAAGAAGGACACATATCAGCGAATTCATAAACGTCTTCACCACATTCAGGACATGACAGTACTTCGGTGGGCTCATCGTCCCAGACATCGGGTTCTGACCATTGGTCGTAGTCATGATCAAAGTCGTCTTCGTATTGCATCGGCAGGAGATGATTTAACAGGACAAGGATTATTATCGGGTCAGGAAGGCTCGAAATTATACATTCGTTTTACTCACATTAGATACATTCTAACGAACACTGGTTTTCGTCAGGGAGGACGAAAATGCAAAAGATTAAAACACTCTTTATCTTTACCTTCATGGTTGTCATTTTATTTGGTGCTTACCACGTTATTTATCAGCGACCAGATACACCTCCGCCGGAAGTGGCAAAAGAACTGGACAACCTGCCTGACGCTTTGGAATTAGATCTGGGGACGGAAGTTTCAGCTCAGGATTTGCTGGATGAGTTAAACGAAGATTCAGGCTTAGCCGAGGAAGACTCGCTTGTGACCGCTGCTGATAATGGCCAGTTTGAGTCTCCGGCAGCAGGCCAATTAGCTGAAGGTACATTGGCCGAATCGACAGAAAATTCGATCGAACCCGCTGCAGAAGCTCCGTCAACAGAACAAGCAGCATCGAATCTGGAAATGGATAATCCGCTGACTGACACGTTCAATACAGACGTTCAGTCCGGGGCCGCCACAGAGAGTTCTCAGTTTGTTTTTAATTCTGAGCCATCGAGCAACGAATTACCGCTGGCCGAGTCGAACGACGGTGGTGATTTTCAGCCGGTCGGTGACGATGCATTTCCGCTTGCCGAGGATCTAACGGGAGGTGATGTCTTCCAGGTCGGTGATACGGTGCCAGCGGACAATGCTTCTGACCTGGACGATGAGACACCTCAGAGCCAACTGGCGACACCGTCTTTTAGTGATGACAATGTCTCACCGGCGAATAATGTCGCGGAGCCGAGCCCACTTTCAATACCTTCTGCATTTGCAACGACTTGGGCAGCTGCAGAACAACAAATCGAAACCGGCCATTTGCGGGAAGCTTTACAGGCACTGTCGACCTACTACGGTAGCAGAGAGTTAACAGCAGATCAGCACAAGCAGTTATTACCGGTACTAGACTATCTTGCTGGAGAAGTGGTTTACTCCCGTAAGCACTATCTGTTTGAAGCGTACACGGTAGGCCCCAACGATTCCTTAGATTCCATTGCGTTTCAATTAAGAGTTCCGATGCAGCTTTTGGCAAACATTAACGGTATTCGTGATACATCAACGTTGAAGGCCGGCGATGAGTTGAAGATTGTTCAGGGACCGTTTCGAGGTGAGGTTAATGTCACCCATAAAGAATTGACCTTGTTTGTCGGAGCACTATACGCCGGACGATTTCAGGTGGAGCTTGGCAGTGAATTCAAAAGTCAGGCGGGTCAGTATTCCATACTAGATAAACAGCAGGACCGTAGTTACTACGCTGCGGACGGATCCATTATTCAGGGTGGAGCCGTGAATAATCCATACGGAAAATACTGGATGGATCTAGGGGGGAATATCAGCATCCATACTCAGGCTCAGGATGTGGGTATCCGCAATGCGGGACTAGGCAGCATCAAGCTTAATCCAGTTGACGCCCGAGATGTTTTCCATATTTTAAGCGCCGGTAGTCAGGTCACGATTCGTTAGGGCCCACAGACCGGCTGCGTTGGCAACCGGGCGCGATCGAGTCTGATTTCAGCATGACTGTTGGTGGAGTGATTAGGAGTCGTCTCGCAGCTTTCTGCGTATTTCTTCGAGACGTCGTCCCAATTCGGCTTCAAATCCCCGATTCACTGGATTGTAGTACTGTTTATCAACTCCCAGATAATCAAAGGCGGCAATTCCATCTTCATGGTTATGGGCATATTTGTATCCATCACCGTGACCAAATTGTTTAGCACCGGAGTAGTGTTTGTCACGCAAGGCACGAGGGACAGGCACGGTGCGACCATTGCGGATATCACTGCGCGCCTCATTAATCGCGACGGTCGCAGCGTTTGATTTGGGAGCACATGCCAAATAAGCGACGGTTTGAGATAGTGTGAGCTGGCATTCGGGGAGTCCGATAAATTCACAAGCCTGCATACAGGCGACAGCGACGCTGAGAGCATGGGGGTCGGCATTCCCAATGTCTTCACTCGCGAGAATGACCAATCGTCGACAGATGAAACGGATGTCTTCGCCTCCTTCAAGCATCCGAGCTAACCAGTAAATTCCAGCATCAACATCACTTCCGCGAATGCTTTTTATCAAGGCGCTTGCCACATCGTAATGTTCATCCCCGCCAGCATCATATTGCATTGCTTTGCGTTGAATCGATTCTTCGGCTAGTGCGCGGTCGAAATTAAGAGGGAAGGTATCACTGGATAAAACTCCAATTTCCAAAATAGACAATGCTCGTCGGGCATCGCCATCCGATACTTCCGCGATAAACATTCGGGCTTCGTCAGTTAAAGTTACATCGAAACGGCCCAATCCCTTGAACTGGTCACTTAAAGCCCGCTGTAGTAGCAGTTCAATATCTTCTACGGCTAGGGGCTCAAATTGAAAGATTGTGCTACGACTTGTTAAAGCATTGTTGACCGCAAAAAAAGGATTGGCAGTCGTGGCGCCTACTAACGTAATAACTCCGTTTTCCACATCTGGCAACAAAGCGTCCTGTTGAGCTTTGTTGAAGCGATGAATTTCGTCAATAAATANCAACGTTCGTAAACCGCCTGCCCGCAACTCATTCTGAGCAGTCTCGAGAACTTCTCGCAAATCCTTGACCCCGCTGGTCACAGCACTCAACTGACGAAATGTACTTTTTGTTTCGGTAGCCAAGAGTTGAGCTAATGTCGTTTTCCCGCAGCCTGGTGGCCCATAAAAAATGACTGAGCCGAGTCTGTCGGCTTGTAAAAGTCGTCGTAAAAGTTTGCCCTCACCCAGAAAATGTTGCTGTCCTACAAATTCAGTAAGCTTGGTCGGGCGCATTCGGGCTGCCAGCGGTTTAGCACGCTCCAGATTAGATTTCTCGGATGCTTCAAAAAGGGAACTCACAGGGACCTCAATACATGTGACGAATTGACTCGTTTAAAAACAGGTTTCTTTGCAGAAAATTGTACGGATTTAGGAATAAGTTGCCACTAATACTATAGAGCCTCTTGTGCATGAGCGGAAAACCACTCAAGGCCAGACCCATATTAAATTCAGCAGGAAAACAGGTTTAGCAATGCGATTAACATTACGGACAATGTTAGCCTATCTCGATAATATTCTTGAGCCACAGGATGCAGAGGCATTAGGCGCCAAGATCAGTGATAGTGAGTTTGCTAGTGAATTGGTGTACCGCACCCTTAGCTCGACGCGAAAAGCCAATTTGAATGCCCCGCCACTGGACGGTAAAGGAATTGGTCCGGATCCTAATTCGGTTGCAGAATATCTGGATAACACGTTGGAAGAGAATAGGATTCCCGGATTTGAAAAAGTCTGTCTGGAATCTGATATGTATTTGAGTGAAGTGGCCAGCTGCCACAGTATCCTTTCAATATGTATTGACCAGCCGATCACAATTGAAAATGAAATGCGAGACCGTGTGTTAGGACTGGTCAGTGCATCACTCGAAAAAACTGACGAACTAATAGAGAGACAGGAGCAATTGAAGAGGCAGGAGCAATCTCGCCCTACGTTGGATCACTTGATCGAGCCGAAAGCGGCAGGGGCTCCGGAGTATATCAGAAAAAAGCCCCATCCGCTTTGGCAAGCTACTGTCATCATGACGTTTATCGGACTGATGTCTATTATTGGGCTTAGGGCTGTCGGACCATTTGATCAATCTCATCCTTGGATTGGGGCCTTGTTTGCGAATCCTTTAGAGGAGCAGAATGCTGATGATCGAGAAGCTGATGAGTCGTTCACTGAAACCTCTCAGGACAGCCGGTCTTTAAATGTCACATCCGAGACATCTGTGCAACCGGTGGCGGTACCAGAAGGGTTGCATATCACTCAACAGGAAGCAGGATCACCGGTAGCNAAAGTTACTGAACTCAATAGGTTGGTTTTTAACGAAGGGGAAGCATTTGCAGAGTTGCTTTCAGACAGCCAGCCTTTGTTGAAATCTTCAAATGACTCATTTACCAGATTCGTGGCGGGTGCTCCGGTTAACCTCGGTGATGAGATTGTGAGCATCGCAGGATTTCGTCCGGAGTTGCTCTTTGGAACTGGAGCCAAGATGACACTGGTAGGAGCAACAGGGGTGAAGACGTCACTGATTGATGGCTCACGGTTGGGATTATCTATCGATCATGGCAAAGTGGTTTTGCAGGGTAGTGAAAAGAGTAAATTCAATGTGTGGCTGTCTGCAGGGGATACTGAGTTTAATCTGGCTTTCGAGAGCGACTCGGCTGTGGCCGCGATTGAGTCCGTGCCTTACCAACTGGCCAGTGGCGAACTCAGTCGGGCAATTCGTCTTTTCTACAGTAGTTCGGTGAAGGTTGCTGGAATTGGAGCTGTCGACAAATTGCTCGAATCGAATACAGAAGAATATACAGTGTTTACATACTACCCTGGAAACACGTTAGTGGATCGCATTTCTGGTTTACCTTTGTGGGTCAAGGGATTTGAGTCAGATTCGATTATGGAAGAAGCACGCGCAGCATTCATCGACGGACTCGCAGACAGTGATGAGCTGACTCAGTCGTTGCAACAGATTTATGAAACACATCGATTGATAAACGTTCGGCGGCTTGCTGCCTATGGCTTAATGGAAATGGGATTCATCAATGCTCTGGTTGGCCTGTTAGATGATGGTCAATACCGTGCACTCTGGCACGAGGATGTTCGGCTATTGCAGCAATATTATCATCGCGATTCGAAAAGTCGTGATTTAGTGGAAACGATCGTAAGTTCCTATTCCGGTGATAATACACCTGAGGTGCTGTCATTCCTGTCGGAGTACGATGATCAGCAGTTAGCTACAGGAGTGGCGGATGGTATGGTACAGCAATTGAAATCTCAAGTTACGGTGTCGAGAGTGATTGCCTTTGAGCGGCTTAGGCGTATCACCGGTAAGACGTTATTGTATAAGCCTGAATCAAGTCCACAGCGTCAGACACTTTCAATACGAGAATGGGAGGCATTACTTGCTGAAGGTCAGCTTACTAACGTAAATCCCACACTCATCTCTACAGTGTTATCTCCGTAGTATCAATCAGGTGACGTTAGTTACCAACCAATCTCGCCACTGCTAGAGCTGCCGTTCGTCAAAAGAGATGCCAATGTGACGTTAGACTAGCAGCAAAGTAGAAAAGCGAGTCTGAGCCTCTATTTCGCATGATTCAGACTGCAAAAGCCGTAATTTACTAGCATCTTATGTAAATACTAAGAGTCCAGAGTCCTGGTAATCCATTAAATTGAGTGGAGTGTTGTAGTGATTAGGCTAAATGCTTAGCGAAAAACGAGGAATCATGAAAAGGGGGAAAAAGCGACCCTTTTCTCAGTGCTTAGATGGGGGTAAACTAAATTGGTCGAACTGTCAGAGTTTGACGGCCGGTGGTTTCCAAGCCAACGTGTTCGTTCTCTGGTGATTTGGCCACAATTGCACAATCTAAGAAGCAATGCCGAACGGCTGAGGTCCTGACAATGGGCCAGGGCTAGAAGCCATGACGGCTTTTTCTTCTCCGACTGGTATACCTTATTTGGTTATTCTATTCATAAGGAGGATGGGCATGCTAATTGGTATCTCTGCAAGGCACGGTCATATAGGTCACCGCACTCAAGAGCGGATTCAGGGAAAGATCGGTAAACTACTTCGATTTTATAACCGTTTGACGTCTATCGAAGTGACGGTCGATTTAGAG
>PBCP01000014.1 GCA_002717145.1 Planctomycetaceae bacterium
TTAATTAATGAGATCGTATTAGCTGAGGAATCAGACTTAGGGCCAGAAGGACAGTTTTTAAGTCACTTCGAGATGTATCGTATGGCGATGTTGCAGGCCGGCGCACCAACAACAGATATCGACTTGCTGTTGGCGGGTATAGAGTCCGGCAAGGCGTTGGATGATATTCTAGGTCCGCAACATTTTCCTGCCCATGTCTGCGATTTCGTCCGTAATACCTTCGAATCGATTCAAAAAATGAGCATAGAAGAGTTGGCTGCGATCTTTTTGTTTGGACGAGAAGACCTAATCCCTGATTTGTTTCGCGGTTTAGTCAACCAGCTCAATCGAAATCACGCGAGTGGATTCACAGTGTTTGAATACTACTTGGATCGCCATATAGAAATAGATGGCGACCAACATGGACCGATGGGGGAAGAATTGCTGTCTTTGCTATGCGGAACCGACCAATGTAAATGGGAGGCTGCGGGTCACGCTGCGAAAGTAACTTTGCAGAGTCGGCTTGCATTTTGGGATGGCATTATGGACTCAGTAATCGCATTGTAAAACGTAGTTTCAATTGAATTGAACGGCAGACAACCGAATGCTGGAAATCGGCTCACTCGAAATCGCATTTTCTTGGGATATGCAATCCATAATGAATTGATTCGTGGTTTTGTCCTCCCAAAGGTATTGGTCGTTTGGATCATTGACTTAGGTTCTGTAGGGTCGCAAATTCACACACATTGGGATACCTATTCGTTATATTGAGGTGATGCAAACTATCGAAAAGTGCATTTTTGCCCGGAGCTCTCTATGCTAAATCGCCGTTCCATGCTCGCGATCCTATTAATATTCACCTCATGTTTTGTGCTTCACGCCGAAGAAAAGGTGGCTGCCAAACGAGCTTATGTCGACGGTACAGGACCCGGGTGGGTGACGCTAACCGAAAAAGACTTTGTTGATGTCAATGGAGACGAGGATACCTGGACGTTTGACGGCGCATACGTTACCGGTACGGGCAAACCGATCGGGGTAAATCGCACCGTCAAAACATACAAGAATTTCGAAATCGTGTATGAATGGAAGCATATGAAACACGCCGGAAACTCGGGCATGTTTCTCTGGGTTCAAAAAGACGCACTCGATGTACTCAAGCCCAATCAACTTCCCCGAAGTGGTATTGAAATTCAGGCACTCGATCATGGCTATCAGGAAAATTGGATTAAAAAGAATGGTAAAAAATCAGAGTGGTTCACAACCAATGGCGATGTGTTTGCTGTCGGTAAATCCACGTTTAAGCCGTTCGAGCCAATTTCACCTAACGGCTCCAGAAGTTTTCCCCGCAAGGAACGGAGCAACGGATTTGGTAAATGGAATCACTACTATGTTCGGGCCATCAACGGCGAAGTTCGCCTGTGGGTCAATGGCGAGGAGGTTTCAGGTGGTTCTGACTGTAATCCGGCTGAAGGCTATCTTTGTCTGGAAGCCGAAGGGTCAGAGATTCATTTCCGTAATATTCGCATCCGCGAGCTGCCGTAAGGTCCGATTCGAAATAAACGAACCGACGCTTCTTTGAGTATGGGCTTTTTAGCCTAGACCAATTTGCGTCAGGGAATCTATGAATAATCCCGAGCCACTAAAGCAATTGCCTGATTGGCTAGACGCCGGGCATGTTTTTGTTTGATTGGACTGTGCACAAACCGATTGAGCGACGCTAGCAAAACTTTTTGCGTGCTCAGCGAAGCGGTGGGTAGTTCGGCCTGTACGGCAATCGTTGTCTTAAGGTAATGCGCTGCGAATATCGGGTCGCGAATGCCGCTGTCCAGAATTATGTCATGCGTGTCGGAGAAAAATTGACCGGTATCCTCAACCTCCCACTGCGCTGAATTAATCGACAAATCACGGAATCGCTGATTGCGTCCTATAAAGCATGCCATCTGTAACAATCCAGACTTCCAAAGGTCAGGAAACCTGCTGCATTGCTCCCGTACGGCGTTGGCAAAAGTTATAGCATGTGTGAAGCCAAGCCAGCCGACATTGTCGGCCACAGAATTGTTGACACGTCGTTCGTTCGATAGATCAAACTGCAATAAGTTTTCTGCACTAATCAAGAGCAACGCATCATATATCGTTTCCGCTGTATAAGAACCAATTGCCTCGGAAGTCCAGTTTAAGGCGGAGGCAATTCCACCGTTTCGAAGCCCGCTAAGATCATCAATTTCGGCAGCCGAGCCAAAACGATCAGGGCATTGTTCAAGTGTAGGCGCGTAAGCTGAAAACTCGGGAATCAAATCCTCTCTAGTAGTAAAGCAAAGGTGGCGTGCTAAAGGAGATAGTACAAACGGGATGAAGTCGGTGCCGAGGTGACTGATGATTTCTCTTGCTTTTTGAACGTAGATTAACGAATGTCCGAAATCATTGTAGTGTGCTAACGCTGAACGAGTTAATGCTTCTTCGTACTCGTCAAATTGTTTCGATGCACCGGTGGCTGTACTCATCATGGATTCAGCCGTGACCCGATCTTCCTGTTCGACGGCGTCGCAGAATGCATCTGGATCCCAGTCTATCGAATTCGTGAAGTACGTATACTGCGGATGTCGCAACGCATCAAAAGCCATGTGGTTGACGGTCTCGGCTAAACAGACCAGTTGTCGGTTCCAGTCGTCGGGGTAGGTGGCGTAGAGGCTAAGCCAGTCGGCGCAGGCGGCAAACGCATGTGTTGTGCCGTACTCGAATTTATCGTATGCCCAATGAATGCCTTCGCGGACAGCCGTCAGTGGTTCCAGTCCGCTAAAATGTAGGCGGCTGATCTCGCGGCAAATACGACCATACTCCTGTTTCTGGAATGCCACTTTTAGTCCGCCAACAATCCGTCGTTGGCTAACGTCGGGTGGTGGTGGAGCAAGATTGACCTGAATGTTTTCGCCGTCCTGCCGGACTTCATACGCTCGGACATGATCCCCGCCCAGAATACACTCACCGTCGTCGAGGCGGAATTTCCAGTTGTGCCAGTTGCAGGTAAGAACACATTGGTCATCAATGGTTCCCTCAGCTAACGGGTATCCTTCGTGAGGACATCGATTGTCAATGGCAAATAATCCGGACGGGGTTTGGTAAATTGCAATCTGTAAACGCTCATGCTTAAAAATGACAGGGCCATTTTGAAGTTGTTCGATGGTGCAGGCGGTTTCCCAGGACATAGAGAGAATTCTCAGGTGAGCAGTTGGCTTTTGTGCCGGTCGGTCAGTAGCGATTAGTTAGTTATATTAGTAATGATACAATATCACCCATATTCCATAACGAAATTGAGATAATTCAAGGATTGGTCTTTATGAAAATGCATAACCTTCGCCAGCGACTCAGGGACCACGAGCTGTTGATGGGGACGATGATCACATTGTCGAGTCCCGCCGTGGCCGAAATGCTAAGCCAAATGGATTTTGACTGGTTTTTTGTTGATGGCGAACACGGCCCCCTTGAAACGACGGATATGATGGGAATCCTGCAGGCAGCAGGGCCTGATGTACCCTGTATTGTTCGAGTTCCGGTGGCGGATGAGGTGTGGATTAAGAAGTTCCTTGATTGTGGAGCCTCAGGAATTATCGCTCCGCAAGTCAATTCTCCCGAACAAGCTGCTCAAGTCGTCAGCTGGACTCGTTATGCACCGGAAGGTAGTCGTGGAGTCGGGTTGGGGCGTGCTCACGGCTATGGACTTTCATTCGGTGAGTATGTAGAACGTGCAAACGATGAAATCGCATGTGTGATTCAGGTCGAACACATCGACGCAGTGAACTGTATTGAAGAGACCGTCAAAGTGCCGGGTATTGATTGTATTCTTCTGGGGCCTTACGATTTATCGGCCAGTATGGGGAAGATGGGGCAGGTACAGGATGCGGATGTTGTCGCAGCGATTGAGCATGTCACGAAGGTCTGCCAGGCTGCCGGTATGCCGCTTGGATATTTTGGTGTGAGTGCAGCTGACATTAAACCCTATGTTGATCAGGGCTACACGTTAGTGGTCGCAGCGACGGACACGATTTTCCTGGCAAGTGGAGCGCGTCATTTTCTAAGGCAATTAAAACAGGAATCGGACTGACAAGCCTTTCCACTTGATGAGACGGAGGGAGGATTCGTATTGGACGGTAGATCGCATTGTTGATTTATGTTGTGGGAGTAACTTACAAAGGGAATTGTTTGCAAATAACTGATAAGGTGTTATTAGACAGTTTCTAGAAAGTCAATGTTTCCGTGAGATAAGTTAATGCTGGTTGGATATGTTAGTGATGAACGCTATCTGGCGTTGAGCGATGTGCAGTTTGAATTTCGTCGTGACGGAAACGTTGTTTTGTCGCGTTCCACGATTAGTGGTGCGGTTTATGCGGACATCGATCCGGGCTCTTATGAAGTCGTGTTCGGTAAGCAGGGCTTTGGTTCAAAGATTATTCAGGTCGACGTGGATGCGGCGAAGCCCTATCAATTTAGATTGCTTAGTGATTCGTTGATGGGCTACATGTGGCCCAAGTGTGTGAAATCCGGGGAGACGTCCGAATTTCGGGTGCACAGTGATGAGGAGTTTTCTCTCGAATTATATCGTTACGGGGAATCTAAGCAGCTGGTAAAGCGGGTCGGGACGTATGACGAGCATGGCCCACGTGCGACGATACAAATCACTCCTGACGGAGATTACACTCAGACAGGCGTTGAGTGGAATAAGCACGGCTACAGCAATAAAAATCTGAAGCAGCTTTTGACCGCTCCAGATCAAAGTGGATTGTATTATCTGCATGCCACCACCAAATCTGGAAAGTCGTTTAATTTTCCGTGGGTTGTGGCGCCAGCCAGTCCGACCCATGAGATCGCGGTGCTTGCCTCGGATATTAACTGGAATGCGTACAACAGTTTTGGTGGTCGAAGTAATTACATTCATGCAAGCGAATTCCCAAGGACGCCCACAGTAAACTCGCGACTTGAACTCAAACGCTATGTTCATGCAGATCATAAAACTTATTCGACTGATTCATATGCACCTTTGTCACTAGATCGTCCGGATCCCTATAACCATATTCCAACAGAAGAAATGCTGGATGATCCGATTCAAGGTCGTCAGGGATGCCATATGGCTTCAGCGGAATGGAGGTTGCTTGGGTGGATGGAGCAGCAAGGGTTTGAGTATGACTACTATAGTGAAACACAGTTGCATTTTGAGCGAGTTCCACTAGAGGAATACAAGGTGCTGGTTCTAAGCGTGCATCCAGAATATTGGTCGGTGAAAATGTATGATCGTCTCAAGAAATGGGTGCATGAGGAAGGTGGCAAACTGATTTATCTTGGTGGAAATGGTCTGGACTGTGAAGCCGAATTTTTGGATGACCATCGCGTTGTCTATCAGAATACCAGTTGGAGTCATACTGAAGTGAACTCTAGTGAGGCTGGCGATCTGCAGGAAAGCCGCATGCATCGACGGCATGAGTCTCAGGCCCGATTGCTTGGTCAGGTGTTTACATGGCCCGGTGCAATGACTGGCGCACCCTATCGAGTTATTAACCCCAGCCACTGGTGTTTTGGCGGTACTGAGCTTGGACGCGGCGATCTGTTTGGAACAGAGAGTTTACACCAGCGGGTCCCGGGTGGCGCTAGCGGGCACGAGACAGATAAGATATCTCCGTTCTCACCTGAGAACACTGAGTTGCTTGCCAAAGGCGTCAATCCGGATGACGGCGGAGCACATATGATCTATTACGACACTCTCAGTGGTGGAGAGGTGTTTTCGGTCGGTTCTATATGCTGGAATGCCAGTATTGTTGTCGATGATAATGTTAGTACCATTACGTCAAATGTAATTCGTCGATTTACAGGGCGGGATTAGTTCTACTAAGGTAAAGCAAGGTGAAGCTAGGCAACTAGAGATGAAGGCTTCGCCTGAGATCACGTTGGCAAAAGGTGAGCCGAGTAACTTGCAACGGGAATGTGACTGAGGATTATCAATTCATGCTAACAATTAATGACGCAAGCACGAAACTGAGTCGTCGTCAGTTGCTTAGTATTGGCAGCCTCGGCTTAGGCGGCATGTCGCTGGTGTCTTTGCTTGGTGTGAGGGCCTCAGCCGCTTCTTTGCGTGAAGCGGTACGTAATAAATCAGTGATTTTCCTGTTTCAACAGGGGGGGCCGAGTCAATTTGAAACATGGGATCCAAAGCCCGACGCTGATAAGAGCGTACGAACTATTTGCGATGTGATTCCCACCTCGATTCCGGGGGTGCACTTTGGTGAGTTTTTTCCGAGGTTGGCTGGTTTGGCGGATCGTCTTACGATTGTTCGCAATTATCAAACTCAGAACGCAAGTCACAATATCCAGCCAATGGTAGGCCCACACTCGCTCGAAACAAGTATCCCCGTTCATTACACTCGGGTAGTTGGTACGACTCGGGCGAAGACTGGAATGCCGACTAGTGCCGTGCTGTATCCGCAGGCCGTAACCGAGGGTGTTCCTAATGGACAGGCCCGCGGCAATTTGCTGGAGACTGGGAGGTATAGCTCCAGCTATGCTCCGTTTGTGCCAGGTAAGAGCGGGCAACTTCAAAAGGATATGGAATTAAACCTTTCGAGAGAGAGATTTTTCGGAGATCGAAAGTCATTACTGGCCGGACTCGATAGGTTAAGGAGGGATGTTGACTCAGGCGGTCAACTCGATTCATTGGATGAAATCCAAAAGCAGGCCTATGAAATCCTTCTTGGAGGCGGGGTTTCCAGAGCACTGGATCTTTCATTAGAAGATCCGGATGTGTTAGCCAAATATGACACGTCGGGGTATGCGACTCCCGGCGCATGGAATGCTGTGAAACGCGGTAGAGCAGGGTTTTATAGCGGTAATGCACAATCGATTGGGAAGTTGCTATGTTTGGCACGACGCTTATGTGAAGCGGGATGCGGATTTGTGACTGTTCATGCCAGTTATGCTGGCGTCTGGGACATGCATGCTGACCCGGGTAACCTTAATCTGACTGACGGAATGAATGCGATTGGCTGGTCCTTCGATCATGCAGTATCAGCCTTTATCGAAGATGTTGAGTCGCGAGGGTTGCAGGATGATATTCTGCTTATCTGTTGCGGTGAAATGGGGCGGACGCCAAGAATCAATAAGAACGGTGGTCGTGATCATTGGGATAAACTCGCTCCCTTATTGCTTTACGGAAGTGGTTTTCAGCATGGCCATGTGATCGGAGCATCGGATAAAAATGGTGGTGAGCCGGCGGACAATCCTTTGGACCCTAGTCATTTGATATCGACTATCATGAATGCACTATTTGATATTGGTGAGCTGCGACTCGTCTCGGGTATCCCGTCTCAGATATTGGAGTTAGGGCAAAAGCCCTCCATTAAGACGTCATAAGCTTAGGTTGCACCGGGGCGTGCTCCGGAAACCGTTGATTCGAAAAGGAACCTATATATGCCTCAGATCGCTGTTTTTGAATTGATGCAGGAGATCTCGTCATTTAATCCTGCTGAAACTCAATATGATGATTTTGTTATCAAGTCAGGTGATTCCTGGCTGAATGAGTCTCGTGGAGGCATCAATGAAATTGGCGGAGCTTTGCAGGTTTTTGATGCGGTAGAAGATGTCGAATTGATTCCCACCATAAGTGCTAAGTCAATTACTTCCGGCGGACCGTTTAGTGCGGAGTCCTGGGGTCGGCTTTCTGTGGAATTGACGAATTCATTAGAGGCTCTTCGAGACAAAGGGGTTGATGGGGCCTATTTCTGTATGCATGGCGCCATGGCGGCAGTCAATGAACTTGATCCGGAAGGAGCGATTCTGGCCCATGCTCGAAAAGTACTGGGAGAAGACATTCCGATTGTGACGTCGATGGATTTGCACGGCATTGTGACGGAAAGAATGTTGAAGCATAGTGACGCGATTGTTGTCTATCATACGTACCCGCATGTAGACCAGTTTGAAACGGGAGAGCGGGCGGCTCGCCTATTGATGAGGCTGTTGCGTGAGGATATTAAACCGGTAACGGTTCGTGTACGTGTTCCGGCGTTAGTTCGAGGTGATGAACTAATTACCGATAGTGGAATTTACGGAGAATGTATTCGATTAGCTCAAAAGATTGAAGAGAGTGATGAAGGGCTTTCTGCAGGGATGTTTATTGGCAATCCATTCACAGATGTACCCGAGTTGTGTACGAATAGTTTGGTTGTCCTGGATGGCAATCAGGAACTGGCTGAGCGGTATGCAGTAGAAATGGCAGAACTGTTCTGGGTGCATCGTGAAAAAATGCAGGTTCCACTCACCTCGCTGGAAGACGCAGTAGCGCAAACAATGGCACACGATGAAGGAACTGTTGTGTTGGTTGACGCGGCTGATGCGACGAGTAGCGGTGCATCAGGTGATTCCAATTCTATTCTCGCAGCATTGTATGAAGCCGGGTATTCCGGGCGATTACTGGCTCCGATTGTAGACGAGGTAGCAGTTAAAGCAGCGCGAACGGCCGGGGTTGGTAACGAAGTGGAATTGACACTTGGGGGCACCATCGATCCGAGTCGTTATCAGCCACTGTCAGTGACGGCCAAGGTGCGTATGGTGTCTGATGGAGATTTTTTAAGTGAAACATTTAAGTTGTTATGGCATGCGGGCCCCACCGTCGTTTTGGAAATTCGTTCGTATATAGTTGTGGTTAGTAGCCGAGCCTGTCATTTGTTCGATCGCTCGTTTTTTAGGGCTCATGGCCAGGAACCAGATCGATTCGATGCGGTCGTGATGAAATCACCACATTGTGAGCCGCATATGTTTAAAGACTGGGCGTCGCTGTATTTAGATGTTGATGCCCCCGGCTCGACGAGTGCGAATCTAAAGAGTCTCGGCCACACGGTTTGTGCGAGGCCTATCTTTCCACTTGACGAGGATGTGGTGTTTGAACCTCGTTGCGAAGTCTATTACCGATAGGTTGTCGCCGGCCATTTGTACGTGGCGTGTTATTCACCGCTGGTGTCTTTTTTGTAGGTGCTGAGATCTACGGGTGTTTGAGCTGCATAGGGACTTTGCGGGTGAGCTGCATGGGAGCTTTGCACGGAAGCAGTTGTGATATTGGGCTGTGGGTTAAGTCTCGTCTTGGCTCCATTAAGCAAAGTTCCCAAAGCAGTGTATCTGACACAATATTCATAGGAAATTAGCAAGATGGCGGTGCAGATGAAAATTGTTACAGGCACTTTGATCAACGCTGATACTTCGACCGTGGAAACAAGGTACTGGAGCAGGAATAGCAGTGGAATATGGGCTATGTATAGCCAGTATGAAGAATCCGAAATATATCGCATGCGTTTGCTTTCGTGATTAAAGAATCTACGAAACATTCCTAAGCAGCCCGTTGTCATCAGCCATACGTATGCAACTTGAAATAGTACTGACAGGAGACGGTAGTGTTCAACGGATGCAAGTTCACGCCTGAAGCCAAATTCTCCCGAAGCAAACTCTAGACCGATAGGATGAATGAGAATCTGAGCAATCGGAAGCGAGAACCACCAGTACTTCCCAAGTTCCCCCTTGCTGTCGTCACAGTCGTAATACCAGGCACCGTAAAAGAAGAAGATCGCATAGAAGCCGATAATCGCTGGGACTGGTATCAATCCGGTCGCTGTATCAGGGCCAAAGGATCCATCTTCGTATCCCATTTGGTTCTGAAAGAAGTACGTCAAAGGCAACAACCAAAAGAAACAAACCGGAGGCATGATAAGCCAACGCGGAAAAGTCAGTTTAAGCTTGTCTGCGGCAAGAGCCCAAAGGCTGAAAGCTGCCACCAGACAACAAGGGTACCAAAGGAACCAGAGGTGATGAAAAATGGGCATGTACATCAACATCGTTAAGATGTCGTCTTCTGCTTTGGCCTGAGGTGCAAACGAGTCACCGGTCAATTGCTTTATTTCAAGTTTGTTAGTTTGCAGGCGAAGGGGAATAGCGTCCGGATTGTCTTTAAGTCTCTGATTAATCGCCACCAATACCTCTTCTCGGCCACCGGCGATCTGGTCTATGGTTAGCCTGAGACCAATAAGCTGTGCAATATTATGGGCTAAATTGATGTCCACCGTTGCCAGGAATGCAGCACTGGCTCCTTTGTTGTTTGTAAGCGAAAGGTCAGCACCCTCGGCTATTAGTAGCCTCGAAATTTCAGACTGCCCCCAAAACGCGCTTTCCATGAGAGGAGTATTATTATCTCCTTCAAGAGATGGCAGGTTTGGATTTGCGCCGTACTCAAGGAGTAGTTTGGTGATCTCAGGGGCATTGGCATAAACGGTTGCGTTAAGAGCGGTATATCCCTTTGGATGACGAGTGTCGGGAGAAACACCTTTAGCCAATAGGGATTTGACACCTGAGACGTTGTGAGATTCGATGAAAGGAAATAATTTTCGGGACGAATCGTCTTGCACGAGCGTGAGCCGGTTATTGGTCGCCGATGGAACGGAAGCATTTTCCTGAGACCAATATGGAAGCGAGTAGACCATGTTGGTCAGCGGGATAATGGTTACCAAACCAAGCAACAGCGGTAGGAAAATTCGCTTGAATCGATGGTGGATGAGTGCATTAAGTCCGCGTCGTCTCCAAAGCATGGTGGTAAAGAAGCCGCTAATCAAAAAAAACAGGGGCATGCGGAATCCATGAATTCCGGTCAGGATCATCCCGAGAGCAGGCATTTGAGAGACATCCTGAATCGGGAAAATGAACTCTGGCAAGCCGATAAATGGCATCAGCGCGTGGAGGACAATTCCCAAAAGCATGGCAATCGCGCGTAACGCATCCAGATCATGCCGTCGTTCTATTTTAGCGCTGGGCAGCAGTAATGGTTCGTTCTTCATGAGCTGGTGTCCTCACTGGGCTTTGGTTTTGGGAGCCGCCCCTCTTTTCGCAAGGCGTCGCGGATGACGTATTCCACCTGCCCGTTAACACTACGTAATTCATCCGCTGCCCACTGCTTTAATGCTTTGATGATAGCAGGGTCCATGCGAACCAGAAAGGAGTCTCGTTTAGCCATGTCTGAACCGCATCTTCTTCGAACAAAGTGAATGGTTTAGTTGTGGAGTGTACCCGCATTCACAACCGGCTGTGCATGCCGGTCACCAAAGAGCACAACTAACAAATTGGAAACCATTGCTGCTCGGCGTTCGTCGTCGAGCTCAACGATCCCATCCTCGCGAAGACGTTCCAATGCCATCTGCACCATACCGACTGCCCCATCCACAATCTTTGTTCGCGCGGCAACGACGGCCTGAGCCTGTTGACGCTGCAGCATTGCGGCTGCGATTTCCTGGGCGTAGGCCAGATGGCTAATGCGAGCTTCCAGGACCTGAACCCCAGCTTTGTCGAGGCGGTCCTGAATATCTTGTCGTAGTTGTTCCCCAATAAATTCCGTGTTACCTCGAAGAGACGTAGTCTCCCCCTCGCTATCATAGGGGTGACGACTCGCGAGGTTTCGCAATGCTGATTCGCTTTGTACCGCAACAAAATCTTCGTAGTCGTCCACCTCGAACAACGCCTCTGCCGTGTTAATTACCTTCCAAACAACAACGGCGGAGATCTGAATAGGGTTGCCGTCGCTGTCGTTAACCTTGGAAGGCCTGCCGCTGGAGCGAGATTTCTTCTGAACGACCTTCCCCATGTCATTTTTCACTTCCGGAGTCGTCGTGGACCCGGTCTCAAAATTCCGGACTCTGAGTGAAAGCTTTCGTTTGCTGTAAAACGGATTCACCCAGAAGAATCCAGAATCCCGAATGGTCCCCTTGTACACACCAAAGAGTATCAGGACACGCGCGCTATTAGGCTGTACTGCCTGAAAACCGCATAAAGAGATTATGAAAGTGACGACGCAAAGTACCTGCGTCAGGATGCCTAAGACCAACAGAGCGGAACTGTCCTGAGAGACATTGTAGATCAGCTGACACACGCCAAAGATCAGGATAGCGGGAATGATTAAAAGAAAAGGCCAGCCACTTTTGGGCTTAAAGGGTTTTTCAGTAATTAGATTTTCAGAGGTCATGGTGGAGGTCTTTCCTGGAGTGATATTGAAGTGATATCAATATGATATCTATCGGACTGTCGGTTGTCAAGCGTTATTGTTTTTGTGGTTTTCGACATAGCGACTGGTTGCGCGGTGGCAACTTCTTACCTTGAAATCGTGATGTCACGGCCTATTTTATTGGGGCCGTGTTGAAAAACGGCCTAGTTCTCCGCAGAAGCGTATATAATTAATGATTAACTCAAAGCATCAATACGCTGGCAGGAGCAGATAGTCCATGTCCAATTGGGTCGGTCGTTTCATCGTAATTTGTCTTTTAATCGGAGGCTGTCTTGCCGCCTTTTTCATGTATGGAGAGCAAGAACAGCCACAGGCTATTTCGCCTGCGGATGCAGCGATGACGCACGTCGTTGAACGTCGTGATTTTGAGGCTTTTGTCACCGAAACCGGAGACGTCGCGAGTGCGAGTAATCGTGAAGTACGTTGTGAAGTTCAGGCACTTGGGACTCCAGGTTCCACGATTATTGACATTGTCGAAGAAGGCACCTATGTAGAAAAAGGGGATTTTATTGTCGAATTCGACTCATCAGCACTTGAGAACGATGAAACGGCACAGAAAATAGTCGTTGCCAATAACAACGCGAATCTTATTCAGGCACAGTCACAACTTGAAAATGCGGAACGCACTTTAAATGAATTTGAGAAAGGGCTGTATCAGCAGGAATTAACACTGATCGAGGGAGAAGTGTTTGTCGCCCAGGAAAGTCTAGAGCGTTCTTTGGCAAAGCTTGAGCATAGTCAGCGATTGGCAGCCAGCGGTTTTTTGTCGAGTGTGCAGCTTAATGCTGATCGATTTCAGTGGGAGAAAGCCAAGCGTGACTTAAAGGCAGCAGAATTAAAGCTGAGCGTTTATCGGGAATTCACCAAGGTGAAGCTGATTGGTGAATACACTGCTGCAATTAAACAAAAGCAGGCTCAGGTCGACGCAGCACAAAGCACTCTTGATTTAGCAACAAGCCGGCTCATTGAAATCCAGGAGCAGATTAAAAACTGTAAATTATTGGCTCCAGCAGCAGGTCAGGTAGTTTATGCCGACGATGAACGGCGCGACGTGATTATCGAGGAAGGTGCTGTCATTCGTGACAATCAGGTTGTTGTCCGACTACCAGACACCCAGAATATGGAGGTGGCAGTTCGAATTAACGAATCCCATATTAACCGGGTCGTTCCCGGGCAGATTGCAAAGATTGAATTAGACGCAGACCCCGATAATCCCCTGGAAGGTGAAGTGAATGAAGTTGCAGCGTATCCGTTTCCATTACGGTGGCATGGTGCACCACTGGAATACGATACCAAAGTGACGATTCTGAATCCGCCTGCTACTTTACGCCCCGGTCTTCGAGCAAAGGTGAAGATATTNTTTGAAAATGAGACCGATGTAATCCAGGTACCGCTAGCCGCTGTCATACAGCACGAAGACCGCCATTTCTGTCTGGTCAGAAATGGTGAGCAATGGGAGCCACGGCCGGTCATTGTGGGTTCTAATAATAACACCCATGTGATCATCAATGCCGGATTGGACGAAGGGGAGGTTGTCACTTTAACACCGTTCCGTTTTATGAAACGTTCAGAGTTAGAGCAGTATCTTCCTACTCTCGAATCCACAGCAGATATCGGGACGCCGACTAGCGGATTGGCAAGTCCCGAAAACAACTAAAGGCTCAAACAGTTCGTAATGTTGATCAACGTTAGAACGCTTCGCGTAGGTGTTAACAGCCTATTTCTGCACCCTTTGAGATCGATGCTAACGATCCTGGGTATCTTTGTGGGAGTTGCCAGTGTGATTTGGCTGCTGGCCATAAGCGAAGGGATCAGTCGCGAAGTGCAACGCCAGATCGAAGAACTGGGCGCTCGCAATGTGATTCTAAGAAGCCGTATGCCCGCGGAAGACTACATAGGCGACATGGATACGTTCTTCGTGAAATACGGAATTAAACGTGCGGATGTCGATGCATTACTGCAAATTCCAACGATCCAGGATCATTTGCTGATTCGAGAGACAAAACGAGAGGCTCATTATGGAGCGCAGATGGTTGAAGCCCATGTTGTCGCATGCACTCCTGAATATTCTGAGATGATGAATCTGCATGCTAAGTCTGGTGAGTTCATATCTGATATTCATGTCGATGAGCGGTCTAATGTTTGTGTATTGGCAAGTGAAGTCGCGGCTCGCTTCTTCCCGATTGATGACCCTCTTGGTAAGACGATCCGAATTCGAGAGATCCCTTATGTTGTCATTGGCGTGATGNAGCCGCGGCAGGCGATGGCTGGCATCGGTAGCTCGCTAGCGGCGCAGGACTTTGCCAGTGACATTTATATCCCCCTGGAAACCTTCTGGCAGAGAATCGGTGATACAGTGATGTTTCGTAGTGCAGGCCAGCGTTCGGGCGAGGAAGTACAGTTGAGTCAGATCACGTTTCAGGTGGGAGCCATTGAGGATGTCGTTGCTACCGCCGATGCGGTTGAACGGACGATGCAAAAACTACATCGTTCTAATGATTTTGCAGTGGTGGTGCCGCTGGAACTCTTGGAGCAAGCGAAGACAACGCGGATGATGTTTATGGCCTTTATGGGGATCATTGCCGCAGTGACTTTGGTTGTCGGCGGTATCGGGATTATGAATATCATGTTGGCCACCGTTACCGAGCGGACTCGTGAAATTGGTATTCGTCGTGCATTGGGCGCAAGACAATCAGATATTACGCGGCAGTTTCTGACGGAGACGATCGTCCTAAGCGTGACGGGCGGACTGACCGGTATTGTCGGGGGATTGTTGTGTCCGGCATTGATCAGTTATCTACAGGAAGTACTTTTGCAAACGATGCCTGAGGTCATGGAAACGCTGCCAGCTTCAGTCCGTAATGTCACTCCGGTTGTTGTTCCCTGGTCGATTCCACTGGGTGGAGGGATTTCAATAATAGTGGGCGTGTTATTTGGCATCTATCCGGCAATTCGAGCCGCTAAAATGGATCCCATCGAAGCCTTGCGGCACGAGTAGGCTTCTCTGGCAGTCTCGAAAGGTGTGTATATGGCTCAAAGTAAAGCGAAAACAGTTAAACAGTATCTAAGTGAGCTTCCCGATGACCGTCGTGAAGTTATTTCGGCAATCCGCGATGTGATTCTCGAGAATCTTCCCGATGGCATTGAAGAAGGCATGCAATGGGGAATGATCGGATACTTTGTTCCCCACCGTATTTATCCGTCCGGTTATCATTGCCAACCGGACGAGCCATTACCGTTTGCCTCGCTTGCTAATCAAAAAAACCACATGGCCTTTTACGGGTTCAATATTTACATCGATGAGAAGCAGCAGGAATGGTTTGTCAAAGAGTGGAAAAAGACCGGGAAAAAGCTGGATATGGGAAAGTCCTGTGTCCGCTTTAAGAAACTAGATGACGTCCCCTTAAAGGTATTGGCTAAACTGACACGTCGCTGTTCCGTCGAGGAATATATCAAACTCTACGAAAAACAGCTCGACACCACCTTTAAGAAGTAATTACAGTCGCCATGCAATCTCAGCGTCGATTATAATGTCATCAAAGAAGTTGTCTCATGATCCGAGTTTTTAGTTGTCTATCTGGTATGCAAAAGTTCTATTTGTCTTTGCTGGGAATTCTTTTCTCTTCTGCGTTAATGCAAGCAGAGGAGAATCCGACATTTGAGAAGGATGTTGCGCCAATTCTTCAGAGGAAGTGTGTATCCTGCCACAATGCGTCGAACCAAAAGGGCGAGTTAGATCTCAGCACACCCTACGGCTTATTTAAAGGTGGCGAATCCCAGAGCACATTAGTTTCAGGAGATCTGGAGGCTAGTTACCTGTACGAACTTGTTCATAGTCGAATGATGCCTCCTGACGGAGAGGGGAAGCCGTTAACCGATGCCGAAGTCCACACGATAGAAGCATGGATTGAAAATAAAACTCCCTTTGCCGATGGTACTGATCCGGCCTCATTTATTGCTGCGTCGGAAGTGAATCAACACGACATTCAGCCAATTATGTTACTCCGCTGTACAGTTTGTCATGGCAACCGTCGTCAGGAAGGTGGGTTGGATCTTCGCACCAAAGCCTCCATGTTAAAAGGAGGCAAATCAGGGCCTGCGATAACTCTCGGAAAGCCTGAAGACAGTCTCATTATCAAACGGATGGCGGCTGAAGAGATGCCTCCACGTGATAAATTGCTTCCATCAGGGGTCAAAGTGATGCCTGGTAACGAAGTTGAAATGCTCAAACGCTGGATCGAGCTTGGTGGTCCGGAGGTTGATATCGCCCCGGATGTTGCAAATGCCGGTGGTGATCCGTTGGTTTCTGCAGAAGACAGAGAGCACTGGTCATTTAGCAAGCCGCGACGACCCGCATTGCCTGCAACGAACAGTGGTGAGGCGTACAATGCCATCGACTCCTTTGTTTTGCGCAAGCAAAGTGAAGCAGGACTGCAGATGTCGGCCGAGGCGACACGTGGCGTTTTGATCAGGCGAGTTTACTTCGATTTGACCGGGTTGCCCCCGTCACCGGAGGAAGTGGAGCAATTCGTTCGTGATGAAAGCCCGTCAGCTTATGAAGAAATGGTGGAACGAGTGCTGGCCCTTCCGGCCTACGGTGAACGATGGGCGCGTTATTGGCTGGATGCAGCCGGTTACGCAGACAGTGAAGGTAAGCGAAGTGCAGACCCTATTCGGAAATCGGCATGGCGGTATCGCGACTACGTCATTCGTGCCTTTAGCCAGGATTTACCGTATTCTGAATTCCTGCGTCAGCAAATCGCTGGTGATGAGTTACTGGATTACTCAAACGGCGCCGAGATCACTCAGCAGCACGTCGACAACCTGGTAGCTACTGGTTTCTTGCGGATGGCACCTGATGGAACAGGGTCCGACGTCGTTAATTCCGTCGCTGAACGAATGGAAGTGCTTGCGGACGAGATTGATATCTTTTCATCGACAGTTCTTGGTTTGACCATGAAATGTGCCCGCTGTCACAGCCATAAATATGACCCTATCCCCCAACGCGATTATTACCGTCTGATGGCTGTCTTTCAGGGAGCCTATGACGTCCATGATTGGTTGAAGCCGACGGCTGTGCCAAGCCAATCAAATGGGGTCATGAAAAACAGAACGTTAACGATTTCCACTCCGGAGACACTGGCGGAAATTGACGAGATTAATAAGCAGCAACAGCAAAAGATTGATGCCGAAAACGATCGCCTTAAACAATTACAGGATAAATTGCAGGCGGATCATCTTCAGAAGGGCCTGGCGGCCTTACCAGATGTGATACGCCAAGACGTAAAAGCGACGTTCGAGATAGACGGTAATGAGCACAACGAGGTGCAGAGATATCTCTATGAGAAATTCAAAGCGTCGTTGACACTTTCAGATAAAGCATTGGCTGCCGATAAAGCCTATGCCGAACTCAAAAAGGAGGTGGACGCCAACGTAAAGACGTTGAACGAGGGAAAACGGGTCGTTCCAACGATTCGCGCGCTATGGGATCGCGGCGAGCCATCTCCAACCTATATTTATGTTCGCGGTGATCACACACAGTCAGGCCGTTTAGTCGGCCCCGGTGTTCCCAGTGTCCTGACCGACGGTGAAACTCCGTTTGAACCCGTCAAATTGGAAGGTGGAGCGGTCGGTACCGGCCGGCGATTGGCGTTGGCCAATTGGCTGGTAAGCGATGAACACCCACTTACATCCCGTGTAATGGTTAATCGAATTTGGGCAAATCACTTTGGGCGTGGGATTGTGTCGAGCGTGGATAATTTCGGGAAGCTTGGTACCTTGCCATCGCACCCTGAACTTCTGGACTGGCTGGCAATTGAGTTTGTTGAGTCAGGCTGGAGTATCAAACACATGCATCGACTGATGTTGCAATCCAGAACTTACCGTCAGGTATCTGACTTATCGGAAGAGTTGCTTGTCGACGATCCTGACAATGTCTTGTTGACACGTATGCCATTACGTCGGCTCTCCGCTGAAGAAGTGAGAGATTCGGTGATTTCCGTAGCCGGGATGATGGAGTTGTCACGGTTTGGTGAACCTGATGCTGTCAACGTCAGAAAAGACGGATTGGTGACGGCGATTCCCCGGAACGGCGCCTACCGCCGTAGTGTCTATCTGAGGCAGCGCCGAAAAGAGATGCCCTCGTGGCTTGAAACCTTTGATCTCCCGCAAATGAACCCGGCCTGCCAGACCCGGTCTACGTCGAATGTTGCCCAGCAGGCGTTGTATTTGCTTAACAGTGAAATGGTGCGGGAATTGTCAGAACAATTCGCACGTAGAATCATGGCGGAGACGCGGGAGTTACCAGTACAGATTGAGATGATTTATCTCAGCGTTTATAGCAGAGTTCCTACACCGCAGGAAATTGAGTTGTCTGTTGAAGCATTACAGCAACTTCGCGCTCAATGGGAACAACACAAGCTTAGCTTGCCGGAAAAAGAGCAAGCTGAGTTAGACACCGAATTGAAGGCGTTAACAATTTATGGGCACACGCTCCTGAATTCAGCCGGCTTCTTATATGTGGACTAGAGTGAAGGTTTAACAGGCTCAGACAATGAATAACAGACATTTGAATCGTCGAGGGTTCTTTGAGCGTGCAGCCGATGGTATCGGCGGCGCGGCGTTGGCTGCTTTAGCGTTGGATGAATACGTGTCGGCTGCTGACTTGCCGGTAGCTGCAAAGGTTGAACCGGCTTCTGGTGGGCCAAGACGGGGATATGACACGCTTCCACGTGATACTCACCATCCGGCAAAGGCCAAAGCTGTCATACAGTTGTTTATGAATGGTGGGCCGAGTCAGGTAGATTTGTTCGAGCCTAAACCGCTGCTTGATCAACGACATGGTGAAGATTACTTCAATGAAATCGCTGAAGATATTAGTTCACCGCAGGCCGCTGGTGGATTGTTAAAGTCTCCTTTTAAGTTTAAACAGCACGGAGAAAGTGGGGCCTGGGTAAGTGACGCATTGCCGCATCTGCACGAGGTTGTGGATGACCTGGCTTTCATCAAATCCATGTATAATAATCACCCGAATCACGAACCGGCTCTGTTTAAGATCCATTCCGGCAGGCTGTTGCCGGGACGACCTTCGATTGGAGCATGGGTTTCATACGGATTAGGTAGCGTCAATCAGAATCTGCCGGCGTATGTCGTACTAGACGACCCACGTGGCTTACCAGTCAATACAGTGCAAAGCTGGCAGAATGGTTTTCTACCTCCCGTCTATCAGGGAACAAGAGTGCGGAGTGAAGGAGCTCCGATTCTGAATCTGAATGCTGAGAATCCATATCCCGAAGGGATCACCACATTGCAGCGGGATTTGCTTCGAAAGATCGATCGCATGCATCGCAAGGGGCGTCCCAACCAGCTTCAGCTCGACGCGCGTATAAATAGTTATGAACTTGCAGCGAGAATGCAGTTGGAAGCAGCCGACGTCTTAGACATCAATCAGGAATCCATGCAAACGCTGGAAATGTATGGAGTTGGCAATAAAGAGACTGATTCGTATGCCAAGCGTTGTCTGATGGCACGCAGAATGGTTGAACGCGGCGTTCGGTATGTACAGATTTTCATGAGTGGCCAGCCCTGGGATAGCCATAACGGTCTGGAAAACTCGATTAAATCGGCTGCCGGACAAACGGATCAACCAGTTGCTGCTTTGGTGAAAGACCTCAAACAGCGTGGTTTACTGGACGATGTGCTGGTCGTGTGGGGAGGCGAATTTGGTCGCCTGCCAATTGCTCAAATGCGAGATAAGAAGAACTACGCATCTGCAGGGCGTGACCATGGCCCGCGTGGGTTTACGTTGTGGATGGCCGGAGGTGGAATCAAACCGGGTGTAAGCTACGGAGGTACTGATGAAGTCGGCTATGCAGCTCAGGACAATCCTGTAAGTATTGCCGACTGGCATGCGACAATCCTGCATCTTCTAGGATTGGGGCACCATGAGTTATTCTTCGAACGCAATGGCCTCAAGGAACGGCTGACCGACACCTTTAAGCCTCGTATTGTCGAGGAAGTGCTGGCATAACTGCTGTAAACAACAAACGGATCCCGGCCTGGTTTAAGCAAATACATCTAAAATTGGCGTGCCATGATCGATTTCAAGGCGTTTGCGCCCGTCAACATCCAGCTTAGGGCTGTCCAAACCCAATGAGTACAGCACGGTAGCATGCAAATCAGTGACGTAATGAGCATCTCCTAAGGCGTGGTATCCAAGTTCATCGGTTGCGCCGTGTACATAACCACCTTTGGTTCCGCCTCCTGCAAGGAAGATCGTAAAGCCGTTTGGATGATGGTCACGACCTGTTGCACCACCTCCACGCTCTTCGAGACCGGGCGTTCTTCCAAATTCCGTGCAAAACACGACCAGCGTTTCATCCAGAAGGCCGCGCTGCTTTAAGTCGGTGATCAGTCCGGCAACGGGGAGGTCCACTTTCGCTGAATTCTCAGTGTGATTTTTCTTAAGGTCTCGATGTGCGTCCCACCGACCATAGGGTGTGGGGAAGACCTGTATGAATCGGACACCACGTTCGACGAGCCTTCTGGCGGCCAGCAGCTTGTTTCCTGCCGGAGCGGTCGTGGGATTATCTAATCCATACAACGCATGAGTCGATTCGGTCTCTTCTGCAAGATTCACCGCGTCAGGTAGAGACTTCTGCATTCTGTAGGCCAACTCATAGGATTTGATTCGAGCAAGTAGTTGCTTGTCGTCTTTGTAATCCGCTAGTGTTAGCCGGTTGAGCTGATTCACCAATTTGAATTCGCGGCGTTGTAAATCCTCCGAATGGTTCGGTTGGCGTTTGCTGAAAGGTAGTGGATTCCCGTGTTCCAAACTCAGAGGAATTCCGGCGTGGGAAGGCCCCAGATAGTACGAGTCAATGCTGTCTCGGGTATCCGAACGAGTGGGACCCCCGAGCACAATGAACTTTGGTAGAGTTTCATTTAGTGTGCCGAGACCGTAGTGCACCCAGGAACCAATGCTGGGTTGAGTTTCGTCGAGGCGGTGACGGCCAGTATGGATTTGATTTTCAGCGGCGTGATCATTGTCAGTCGTCCACATGTTTCGTACGAAACAAATGTCGTCTACCTGTTTAGCGATATGGGGCCACCAATCCGTAATCCCAATACCTTGTTCGCCATAATGCTTGAATCCAATTTGCATCGGGTAAATCGTGGGATAGACATCGCGGACATTGATGTCCAAAGATGGTACGCTTCGAAACCGTTGCTTGTGCAGCGGAGATTCGACCGGGTTGGAAAAAGGTGTTTCGGAATAAGTCTTGCCGGCATATTTATTCAAGGCCGGTTTAGGGTCGAACGATTCCATATGACTGTACCCGCCAGACAGGAAGATCCAGATTACCGATTTGGCTTTGGCCTTATGATGTGCCTTTGACGGTGCGGCCGCGGCTTCCTGTCCGATCATCGCATTGAGCGCAAGTCCGCCGAACCCGAGTCCTACATCGGTGAGAAAGTGGCGGCGAGTATGCATGGTACACATCTTAGTTTGAGTGTCCTCCGTTTTTTATTCTATCAAGAGCTACCGAATAGTGACAAAGTCGTTGTGATTGAATAATACTCGTAATAAGGCCTTTTCAAGGACAGCCTTTTCTCCATCGCTTGCCAGGAAATCCACAGCCAGATTGGCTTCAGTATTGTTGGGTTTTCTATTGAGAATAGAAAGAAATGCGACTTCGACAAATTGCTCTGCTGTTTCCGGTTGATGCGACGACTGAATTCTTTGATGGAGTTGGCCAACAGCGTTATGTATAAACTCGCTGTTTGTCAGGACTAATGCCTGCTGAGGTACGATCGTGGACGTCCGCCTGTAACATTCGGTGGGACTTGGAGCATCAAATACCTTGCCGAGGGCGCTGTTGCCGCCCGCCTCCGGGAATGTCTCGTAATACATACTTCGTTTATGAGTTTTCAATGCTTGTGTATTTTCAAGTGGATTAGTGGCGGGGGTCACGTCGAGAGTGCCGGCTATGGCCAAAATGCTGTCTCGAACCATTTCTGCTTCCATCCGTTTATGTGGAAATGTAACGAGGAGTTGACTGGCTTGAGAAGCATGGTCCTTATTGGGTACCGATGATTGCTGATACGCTTTGCTCATAACAATTGAGCGATGAACAGACTTTAGACTCCAATTCGATTCCATAAGGTGCACAGCTAAATAGTCTAAAACTTCAGGGAAGATCGGAGGTTGGCCGTTACGACCAAAGTCTGCTGGTGTTTCGACCAATGGGGTTTGGAAATGTCTGGTCCAAATATGATTGACTGCAACCCGCGCGGTAAGCGGATTTCGGCGATCGGTGATCATACGCGCCAATGCGGCCCGCCTTCCTGAGCTTGTTTTAGGTGTAAACGAACTGAGGTGATCATAGTCGTCGACTTTGGATAGATCTTTGGTTTTGAGATCAGCAAGAGTTTTTTCAGCCGTTGTTACTGCCGTAGTTGCGGACTCGATCTTTTTGACCCGTTCCGGATCATCCGTCGCTAGTTGGTGGGCAAGGTTCAATTCAAGTTGGGCAGTTTGTAATGTTAGGGTTGCCGACAGAATTGATGCACGATGTTGTTTTTGTATGGTCGCCTGAATCTGAGCGGAAATCTTGCCTGATGATAGGTCGTTGTTGTTCTGATAACGTAAGTTGTCTGCATCAAGGACCGCCTGAAGGGACTCCAGTTGTGCTGTAGCTGCCGCCAGTTTGGTTTCTGCAATTTGAAGAGGTAGGTCAGCTTGCTGGAGTATCGTCTCAGCTTGTTCCAGGTCGTCCATAGCCTGTTGTAACTCAGGAGTCGGAAGCACATTGAGGATGGATGATTGTGAGTTTGCTGAGCCCATGGCCAATTGCCAGCCATTGATGTTTGCAGCATCTTTGCCCGGTTGGAATTCCTCGGATTCGAAATCCAGGACGATTTCGTCTTCGCCGGGTGTCGAGACACGTATGGCGTCGTAAATTGCAATGGTGTTTGTACGGCAATCCAGAGTGATAGGTTGAAAATCCTGTTTTGTACAATCCCAACCGTTGAGCGCGGCGGATGCCGTCGGAATCTGGCGAATCAGCTGACCATGCGGAGTCTTGACGGTAACGTCAATGTCCATCGTGTCCTGTTCAGGGTGTAACGTGAACACCACATGGAATCTGGACTCATTGTTTTCCAGTTGATATTTACCAACTTCCAAAGCTGTATAGCCTCCAGGTAGGTAAGAACGGATGGCTCCGTTGTCAAAGGCAATGTAGGTGGCCGTTCGACGTTGGCGAGTGTCACGTGCCAATTGGAAATTGATATGGCTGTCCTCTAGGATTTGCAATTCAAATTGGATGACGGTGCCGTCTTTGACACTTTTTAGATTCTCCAGTTCGTGGTGGAATATACGACGACCTGTGCCGGCATTCAGATAAAGGGAATTCCGTCCCTGTAATGCAGAAGTCTCACCGTTCTGCTTCAGAGTTTCAACCAGGCGATCATAGTTCGCTTTTGCCTCATTTACTTTGGTTTGAAGAGGGGTTCTGTCCGTCCTTGGTTGATTTGCGGCGGTTTCCCATTGAGTCTTTGCCGTCGTGTGGTTTGCTAATGCCGTGTCCAACTCGTGCCGACGAACCACATCCCGGAGTCCGGGGTACCAGGCAGTGGGAGGTTGATTAATGGGGGTAATCTGCGGGAGTAAGTGGTTAAGAAAATCCGGCACGCCCGGAGCGATGCTTCCTCGTTCTTTGTCGACATTGCGTTCGTCACCGCCGGTATAAAAATAGGTTGGACGATTCGCATCCTGGTCGAAGACACGTACCATCCCAATTTTCACCGGCGTTCGTGATCCGCCATAGGTATAGTCCAGGAACTCGGGAGGCCGTTGTTCTCCCTGCACCTGGTCGGAACGAATGCCTAATGGTTCAAAGAATGCTCGCAATCTAAAGTAGTCATCGTGGGCAATAGGATCATATTTGTGATCGTGGCAATGAGCACAATTAAAGGTGAGGCCCAGAAATGACTTGCCTGTGTATTCTGCATTGTGTCGCATCCACTCATTGGGATTGAGAGAGTAGTAGCTGCGGATTAAATAGCCGGTGGCAGGCCACGCCTGATCATCGTGAGGGTATAGTTCGTCGGCAGCCAGCATTTGCTGAATCATCACGGCATAGGACTTGTCTTGATTGAGTGAATCGACGATCCAGTCACGCCAACGCCAGATTTGCGGGTCGCTATTTCGGACATCGTTGACGTTGCGACGGCCATACCAATCGGAGTATCGCCAGATATCCATCCAATGGCGGCCCCAACGTTGTCCGTACAAAGGTGAAGTGAGAAGCTTGTCTACGACGTCACTGTATTTCACATCGCCTTCAAGAAATTCACTCAACTCCTGGTAGTTGGGGGGGATACCGGTTAAATCCAGATAGAGCCTCCGGATCAATGCGCCGTCGTTCGCGGGAGTTCTTTCGTGCCCGATACCTAAATTCGAGTAGCTTTTGGAAATTAGCTCATCAATGGGATTTTGGTTCCCATTCAAATGTGGTCTCACCGGAGTATTAAAAGCCCAGTGTTGTTCAGGAGATTGTTCAGGCAGTTCATTTGGGGGTTCCGGTGCCCCGTTTTCTACCCACTGCCGAATGGCATTGATTTCCATCGGAGTCAGTGGTTCACCTTCCGGAGGCATCCGCAGCTCAACGTCTTCGGCGGAAACCCTCTCGATCAAGAGTTTTCCATTGTTTGTTGATCGTTTCAGGCTGGCTGCGGTGTCTAGACGTAAATCAGCCTCTTGCTTTAACGTGCCATGACAGGCGTAGCAACGAGCGCGTAAAACAGGTTTGATTACATCGAGGTAGATATTGTCCTGAGCCTGAACCATGCCTGATGAAAGCATGAGAACAGCATAGATAAAATATCTTTTCAATGGACCCGACATGTTACTTAATCTGGAGTGAATAGATGTTACTGTTGGAAAATGTAATGTGGATCTTGACTGTCTTCCCGCGGAGTTCTTTTAACGTACGTCCCTGCTTCCAGAAGACTTCATTGCTGACAGAGTCGCCCCCTAAGCCATCTGCTTCAAATTTGCTAAACCCTGGAATCGGTTTGTTGTTTTCATCGAGTAAATCGACCCATATCCCACCTTTGCCTCTTGTTTGGCTGTTAAGAAAGATAGCGTCACCTTCGACAAGGATTGGTTTCGTTACAATTTGAGCCTGTCCTGTTGTTGAAAGGGACCGATATCCGTCCACACGCATTTCAAACCGACGGACTCTGGAATCTGCCCCCGTGTAGTAGGCTTCGGTTGCATAAATACTGTACGTTTTATTGCTGTGTGGTAGTTGGAGAATACCTCGGCACGCATAATTACTACGATTTCCGGAGCGTTCCATCGGGAACGATTCAGGGATTAATGGTTCCTCATGGCGAAGAAATTTCGTTCCGTCATGACTATGCATGAAGATCGGCTCAACACGTGAATTCTCAGTGGGAAGATAACGAGTCGGCATACCAATATAAACCTTTGGATTTCTTGGGTATTGTTGAATCGCGTTGGTATAAAGATGTTCCCGATAGTCTGAGTTGTAATCGATCGGAATTGGCTTTGACCAGGTTATGAAATCTGGTGATTCACAATACTGAATTGCACGCACGCCATTTATGAACAGTCGGGAATAACATACATATCGATTTTTATTGGAATCCCAGAAAGCTATGTTCTGTGAATCAAACGCACCGTCTGTGATGACAGGCTTCTTGGTTTTTAGAGTCCAGTTTAGGCCATCCGGCGACGTGAAAATGTATAAGCCGACGATTCCTTTTTGTCTATCAGGTACGTCAAAATCACCAGTGACGTAGCGGCCGCGGGAGACTGCTTTGTAACGTTCGTTTTTGGGGCACTGAGGATTGTCGTCTATAAAGGGGGCAAAACAATGAGTGCCAATCCCGTCCCAAACGATATTGTTTTCCTTGCTGCCTTCGAACTCCCATAGGCCCAATTTGGGTTTAGTCCAGTGGATACCGTCCTTGCTCGTGGCAACACAGGTGACCTCGCGGTGAGTGACCACTTTGCGTGAGGTGTCGTAATGCGAGCCTCGGTAATACGCACGATATTCATCTCCATCCTGTAGGAATGTGAAATAAGCGCTGACATTTCCTTCCCAGGGAGCGTCGGTGGTAATGGCGACTTCTTTTGGGGTAGGGCGATGGTATTTGAACTGACCGTTGACCTGAGATTCAATCAGCGACTTATCCCATAATAATTGGATGTCGTTTCCAATCTTCAAGGCATCTTCCGCACTCGCCATCACAGAAGTAAGGCAGCATAGAACGCATAGTAGAGTTCTGTAGGTTGGTTTATTGAGAGTCATTTTCCACCTGTTGTTTTAATTCTTTCAGAAGTGGGTCGTCGATTTGTCCCATGTGCTCGGCAACGCGTTCCATCAATTCGCCCATGACGTCCAGGATATCGCTGTCAGATTCGTAAGCCAGATTATCTAATTCATCAGGGTCGTCGCTTAGGTTGTATAACTCACGTCTGCCAGGGTTGGCGAAGTCAATCATGAATTTCCACTTGGGAGTACGAATACCGCGCATATGAGTTTTGGCACCATGATGCATGCTGTATTCCAGGAAAATGTTCGGGTCCCAGTTTGTCGCTTTCCCTTTAAGAACTTGAGTAAAATCTTCCCCACGTATCGTCGCAGCTTTTGGTGTTTTAATGCCGGCCATACCTAAGAGTGTTGGAAACCAATCGAGGTTTGAAAACGTTTCGGTGTGGACAGTGCCAGGGCGGATTGTCCCTGGCCAGCGAATCGCCGTAGGGACTCGGAGTGAAGTGTCCCACAGGTTGGGCCTGCGACTTGGTGGGATGTGCTCCCATTGCTTTTGAGGGTTTTCCGTAAGGATCCTAATCGCATTTCCTTTGTACCAGACTCCATGTTCTCCAAGATTGTACCCATGGTCACTTGTGAAAATCACAATGGTGTTTTTCTCTAGCGATAACGAATCAAGCATTTGGAGTACACGTCCTACATTCCGATCGACACTTTTTACTGACGCAAGGTATTCTCGAGTTTGTTTCTTTACTTTGGCGACGTTTAGATTGGGAAAGTCTGGATTGGGAATCTCGGGGTCCAAGTCCTTGAACGGTTCCCAGTCTTCCGGTCTCACAGGCAGCCAGGCAGCATGAGGTGCGCGAAAGTGTAGGCTGACCAGAAATGGCTTGTCCTGATTGGCTTGGATAAAATCCAGTGCGTGATCAGTGAAAATGTCACAGGTGTATCCCATTACCTTCTTCATTTCACCGTCGAGTGTTTCCATGGTTGGGTCTTTCGGAGGACACCCTCCGACTCGGATCCCTGCAAACTGGTCATACCCAAAGCGAGTTGGGTGTTGACTGTCTTGAATGCCAAGATGCCATTTGCCAAA